>QNDS01000227.1 GCA_003644925.1 Candidatus Fermentibacterota bacterium | reverse complement strand
AGTTCCTCCAGTATTCCCCTGATCATCTCAGAGACTAAATGGTCATCCTCAACAATCAGAACCTTCCTCTTTCTACTTATTTTCATCCGTTCCATCCTCCGTGCGAGTCCTGCGGAAAACTACTTTTGCAGATGCACCACCTTCGTTCTGTAGTGTCAGTTCTCCCTGCAGGCTCTTTATAGTTAAATTCTGAATCAGATCAAGACCTAGATTCCTCCTGTCATGCTTCAGTACTTCCTCGGGATACCCAGGGCCGTTATCACTGTAAACAAGTGTGATCCGACCTGCCCGGCGCTTGCGCATTCTGACCTTTATCCTCAGTGAATCACGACCTGCCAGCGCATGCTTGAGCGAATTCCTGACCAGCTCGTTCAATATCAGGGCAAGGGCATGCGCCTGATTGGGGTTCACACGGATAGAGGTTTTCGAAATTGATGCTTTCAGCTTTTTACCGTCAGGGGCATTTGCAATTGCACTATTGATGATCCTCCTTGCAAGCATGGTCAACTCCAGCGGGTTCCACCCTGAACTGGAAAGCATATCATGGACAGTTGCCAGACCTCGTATTCTGCCGATGAGGCTCTGAACAAATTCATCGTGATCATCATTATCTGAAGCGTAACGCCTCTGCGCGTAAAGAATGCCAATTATTTCTGACAGATTATTCTTGACCCTGTGGTTAACCTCCCTGAGAAGAACCGCATTTATCTGAGCTTCCTTCTCGGCCCGCCTGTACATCTCGATGAGCTTCTTTTCCATTCTGTTCCGGACAAGTGCATTACCTATGGCATCCCCGACAACTCTCAGAAGATCGATTATATCTTCGCTCCAGTATCTCTCATGATTCACACTGTCAAAGCCTAGATAACCGATCAGACTGTTTCCGTGAACAATGGGAATCACAAGCAGAGATTGAATATCCCGGGATTCAAATAACTCCCTCTCAGCCTCTGCCCAGGACGGAAGACCGGGAATACTGGATATCTGAAAAGCGCTGTGCCTGCTGAGTCTGTTCATCAACCATGGATAATTGTCAGGTTTCAGTCCCTGATGGTTTTCGATCTGCGGCTGAACATTAGTTGCGCACCATTCGTGCGTGTTATTCATTTTCTTCAGTGTATCATTGAACTGAAAAAGGTAAGCCCTGTCAACCTCAATTGACACACCGATATTCAGAAGGGCATCGTTTATTCCAAGGTTCAGGGTACTTCCCCTCATTTTTATAAAATCGGTGGATATAGTGATCAGGAGGCTTTCGAACCTTTCTCTGAAATTCAGTTTCTTCCGAGTTTGTTCAGCTTCAGTGATATCATTCATAAGTACGAAGAGACCGTCTGGTGTTCTGGAAATGAGTGTATTGAAAATCCTTCCTCTGTATTCAAATTCACTGAAGCAGAATGCGTTGTCCGGATCAAGCACTTCATCGAATTTTTCGCGCATTATATTCGTCAGTTCCAAACCGGCAACCTCCGAAAATGGCGTCTCTTCAATCCCCTCTTCTTCAAAACAGACAAGCTGCCTGAAAGCTCCGTTGCAGTACTTCATTTCCAGTTTATCGCCAAGAGCATAGACCGGATCACGGACCCCCTCCAGCAGAAGAGAATGCTCCATTTCAGTCCTGCGGGCACTGCTTTCAAGGTCAATTCGAGAGATAATCGCTTTAGCCACGGTAAGCATTATATCCATTATCCGGGGAATCTCCTGAGACAGGGCTCCCGGTTCCGATGAAGCGATAAACATCACCGATAGCGCGGTTTCACTTCTTATGAGGGGAAATAGTCCTTTTATGAATACTTGAGGACTTCCTTCGTATGTAAAAGAACTTCCTTCGGAGGGACAGGGGTATACAGTCTCTTTGCAATGCAGCATTTCATGCAGTCCCGAACCAGCTCTGGTGCTGGAATGGGAATCAACGAAGCCTCCCGGAAGACCTGTAGCATATTCCAGTATGAATTCTCCAGAGCTGCTGTCAAGAACGTATATCCCGGCTGAATCGATACCTTTGAATCTGGGTGCTGAATCAACAATATGCTTGAATACTGAAGATGAATCCTCAAGAGAATTCAGTTCAATGCAGACGGCAGGCAGAATATCGAAATGTTCGATTATCAGCTGACTCCTCTCCCGGCCATTCGCATAGAATCCGCTCATCCGACCAGGATGTATTATGCACTCTATACAAGATCCGGTTCTTTATCTTCCAGTTCCGCGACAACTTCCCTCAATTTCTGAGAGTACTCATCACTCATGATCAGTGTTACTGAATCGGTCTCGACTACGGATATATCGTTCACTCCGAGAAGAACCGTCAGCTTCCCGCGATTCCATACGATATTGTTGCCGCTGTCTATTGCAAGCACCTCCCCACGGCCCACGCCGCATCTTCTGGCGGAGGGCCAGTCTCCTATGTCGTTCCATCCGAACAGGGCGGGAACTACTACAACGTTATCAGCATTCTCCATCACTCCGTAGTCTATGGAAATGGATTGCAGCGCACTGTACTGCTCAGTGTCCGGGCTGGTTCCCGGACCGAGCTGCATCAGTTCTTCGCAGAGCCCGGGAAGATACCGGGCGATCTCTTCCATTATCACGTCCGCTCTCCAGATGAACATACCTGCATTCCAGAAATATTTGCCGCCGGCAAGGTATTCTGAAGCGGTTTCAAGATCGGGTTTCTCTCTGAAGGATGACACTTCGTAAATTCCCTCAGCCAGACTTTTTCCCTTTTCAAGGTAGCCGTATCCGGTTGCAGGGTGATCCGGTGTTATCCCTATCGTTACCAGTTTTCCATCTATAGCAGGTGGGGTCGCCATCAAAAGAGTGTCTCTGAATCCTTGAGGATCGTCGATAACATGATCGGAGGGCACTACCACCATAAGATCCGAACCGCAGCCCCTGTCAATCAGGGTTTTTGCTGCCCAGCCTATGCATGCCGCCGTATTCCTGCCGGATGGTTCAAGCAGAAGGTTCTCGCTTCTGATCCATGGCAACTGCTCCAGCACTGTTTTCCTGTGATCACTACCGGTAACTACCATTATCTCCCCATGACCGCAGAGACCCTCAAATCTGGAGGCTGTTTCCTGCAGCATCGTCCTGTCTCCAGTAAGGTTGAGGAACTGCTTGGGCAGTTTTCGCGTTGAAACAGGCCAGAAACGGGTTCCCCTCCCCCCGGCCATGATCACTCCGAAAAATGATGATTCCATTAACTACCTCCGGGTTCTATGATGTAACCTGCTCCGCTCAGTGTCAGCTTTCCGCCATTCAAGTCAGCGATCAGGCAGGCGGGTGAATCAACTCCGCCACTCCGGATCGTAACACTCCCTGATGAAACAAAAAACAGCGCACCTCCGGGAATCTCCGCATTCAGTGTTCCTTCAATATATGATATTCGATAACCAGCTTTCAGTTTCAAAGGATCTATTCTACCATCCGAACCTGCAGAGACGGGGCTTCCTCCTGTCGACCAGTCAATAGCTTCAATACCCTTCTCTAAATGGAGCTCCCTCGGTTTCCCGTCGGTTCCGGTTCTTCCCCAGTCGTATAACCTGTATGTTATATTGCAGTTGCTTTGTACCTCAAGAATCTGCAGGCCCGGACCCAGAGAATGAACGGTTCCGGGGGGAATGTGGCAAATGTCACCCTTACTAAGATTTATTCTCTGCAGAGCATCCTCTATTCTCCCAGTGCGCAGGAGCTCGCGGAAGAGATTCCTGTCCATATCTCCCAATCCGCCCATCATCCATGCCTCTGTTTCGGCTGACAGAACTATCCAGGTTTCTTCCTTTGCGGGACTGCCGCCCCCTATACCGGGATGAACCTGCAAAGAGAGTCTGTCCGCAGTGTGCAGAGTCTTCAGAAGAACAGGGTATACATATTTTCCAGGCAATTCATCGCTTATGACCAGATCAGCAACTGTAGCTGAATGTCCGTCTTCAGCATTCCGGAGAAGTGATGAAGCACCTTCCTCGTGGAAAAGCCACCAGATCTCTCCAACGGGAGTATCAAGCCAGGGTGCTGCAAACGAACCCCATACCCGTGGTACATATCTTGGTTCTGAGATGTAAAGCACTAGTCACTGTCCCCGAAGTACCTTGTAATAAGATTCCGAAGAATAAGGGGTCCTGTGAAATCCCGCTCCGGGTGCCATTGAACCGCAACGACAAGCCCGTCATCCGATTCCATGGCCTCGATCACGCCATCCTGCGATTCTGCCGCCAGGCGGTACCCTTTCGGAATTCCGGCAATAGACTGATGATGAAAACTGCACACTTCTATTTCACAACCGAGTATTTTCCCGAGAAAGGTACCGTCTATTATCTTAACAGTATGCTTCCTCGGATCGTCAGCTTTTCCATCGTGATCAACTGGATCATCCACTTGAGTTGAAATATCCTGGATAAGCTGCTCTCCCTCCGCCACGGCTATCAGCTGTATTCCCAGGCATACACCGAATACAGGGATCTTCATGGAACGGGCAATCCTGTACAGCTCCATCTCCCATAGAGGTCTTTCGCGGTAACACCCGATAGAACCGTTGAGCTTCTGGCCATACAGCGCAGGATCCGGATCCGGGCCGCCGGTAAGAAGGATCATGTCAACAGTATCCAGTATGCTCCGTACATCCTTCGAGGTGGGAATTATCCCAACCGGGACAACGTCTGCCGCAGCCAGCAGTTTCGCGTAACTCTGGTTGAGCCCGAAAAGCCATTTACCATAAGATGGAGTCCTTGATTCATCATTCTTATACCAATTGAAGGTAATACCGACTACAGGTTTTTTCATCCGGTTACCTCCGTCATTCTTGCCACAGCTGCATAAGCCTTTTCTCTGGTTTGGGAATCAAGTTCGATGACCGGTTCCAGTTTTCTGAGGGAATCGAATATCTTCTTCAAAGTTATCTTCTTCATATTGATACAGTAAATATTCCCTCCCGTTGTGAACTCCCTGTCGGGGTAGAGTGTCTTGAGTCTGTAGACCATCCCCTCTTCGGTTCCGATTATGAATCTCTTCGTGCTCGATTCTCCAACATACCTGATCATACCTCCAGTCCCTAGAACGGCATGGGCAAGTTCCCAGGCTGCAGGAGGGGTTTCAGGATGCACGAGTAATTCAGCATCCGGCCATTCCTCCATTCTGGATTTCATATCCTGCAGATCCGCGATGGCATGGCTTCTGCAGGCTCCGTTCCAGATATGGATGGT
>QNDS01000226.1 GCA_003644925.1 Candidatus Fermentibacterota bacterium | reverse complement strand
CATCTTCTGCGGGTCGCCGCCTGCGGTTATTATCAGTCTGGCTATGGTTGTGTTCGAAGCTCCGGCGCCGATGAATACTATCCGGACGTCCTCAAGTTTCTTTCCAACGACTTCAAGCGCGCCAAGCAGCCCGGCAAGGGTGACGCACCCTGTTCCCTGGGCATCATCGTGCCACACGGGTATATCGCACTCCTCCCGCAGGGTATCGAGAACCTTGAAGCAATTGGGCTGGGATATGTCTTCGAGGTTAATGCCGCCGAAGCTGGGCTGAACCATCTTAACGAAATCGATGATCTTGTCAGGGTCAGGTTTCCCGTCCTTATCGCGGTTATCGATACAGAGCGCAACGGCATCCACCCCTCCGAGGTATTTCATTAGGAAGGCCTTGCCTTCCATTACCCCGAGGCCACCGGGAGGGGTGCAGTCCCCGTCTCCGAGAACCCTTGTGGAATCACTTACAACTCCTATGAAATTACCCTTGTTTGAAAGGTCGTATGCGGCTTCGTTGTTATCCCGGATGGTGGTGGAAACCTTGGATACACCGGGAGTATACCAGACATTGAACCAGTTGAATCCGTACAGGCCAGCCTTGGGAACGGTCATCATTTTCCCCTTGTAGAAACTATGCATCCTGTACGCCATTTCCTTCAGAAAAATGGTTTTTGCTTTGGCTATCTGCTCCTCGGAGAAGTTATCGGGAAAAAGATCACCAAGGTTATTCAGTGTCAGGTCGAAATTGCTCATTTTACCATCCCATCAAAGTAAAAAATGGTTCCGTTCCACTATTCCTCACGCTGATACTCTGCAACACCCGCCTCAAATAGATCGTTGCCCATGGTATCGTTTACCACGAACAGAGGCATCCTCTCAACGACCAGCCTTCTTATGGCTTCGGGTCCAAGCTCATCGTAGGCTATTACCTCCGCTTCCTTAACTGTAGAAGCGATTCCGGCAGCAGCTCCTCCAACAGCAGCGAAGTAGATCCCTCCATGTTTAACCATCGCGTCCCGAACTTCTCTGGATCTTGGACCCTTCCCTATGGTTCCTCTTAGACCGTGCTTAAGGAGCAGAGGAGTGAACGAATCCATTCTGTAGCTTGTTGTAGGACCGGCGGAGTTCATTACCTGTCCCGGTTTTGAGGGGGCAGGTCCGACGTAATAGATAACAGCTCCCTTAAGATCAAATGGGAAATCCTTCCCCTCCTCGATCAGCGCAACAAGTTTTTTATGGGCAGCATCCCGTGCAGTGTATATCTCACCGGAAAGGAATACCTTGTCCCCTGATTCAAGGTTGGAAATCTGCTTTTCGTCCAGGGGAGTTCTAAGTTCAACAGTTTTCAATTGGATCTCCTCCTAGATAATCGTTTCGCCATGCCTGCTGACATGGCACTGGATATTTACGGCAACCGGCATCGAAGCGATATGGCATGGAACCGTCTTTATATGAACCGCCAGCGCAGTAGTTCTGCCTCCTAGTCCCTGCGGTCCGATTCCCAGGTTGTTTATCCTCCGCAGCAATTCTTTCTCTACTTCTGCGAAATCAGGATCGGGATTGGGTTCGCCGATCGTCCTCATGAGAGCCTCTTTCGCGAGCATGGCGCATCTCTCAAAACTGCCGCCCAAGCCTATACCCACTACTATCGGAGGACATGGATTCCCTCCCGATCTTGAAACTCTGTCCACCACGAAATCCTTCACACCTTCTATGCCGTCAGCTGCTGTCATCATACGAACTTCGCTCATGTTCTCAGCTCCGCCGCCCTTGGGGGCGAAGACGATTTTAACTTTGTCTCCCGGAACTATCCTGGTGTATATGATCGCGGGTGTATTATCACCGGTGTTCTTCCTTTTCAGAACGGGGTCGGCAACCATCGATTTGCGAAGATGACCTTCCTTGTAACCCTGCCTTACTCCTTCGTTCACGGCATCCTCCAGACTGCCGCCCGTGAGATGTACCTCCTGCCCCACCTCCAGGAATATTATGGCAACTCCCGTGTCCTGGCATATAGGCATTCTCTCGCTCTCAGCAATATCGTGGTTATCAAGTATTACTTGAAGAATCTCCTTTCCCAGAGGTGATTCTTCCTTCTCAAGTGAAGAACGAAGAGCTTCCTTCACATCATCTGGAAGATAGATATTCGTTCTGATGCTCAGGTCCTTCACTGCTTCCGTTATCCTGGCAACATCGAGTTCTCTCAATTTCTTCCTCCAAGTCCATCGCCGACAAGATCAACAATCTGCTCCACGGTATCCGCAACAGGGATACCCTTCTCTCTTAAAAAAGCAACCTTGGCTTCAACAGTGCTGTCAGTGCCGGAGATAATAGCGCCTGCATGCCCCATCCTCTTGCCCGGTGGAGCACTGCGACCGACAACATAGCCAACCACCGGCTTACTGATTCTCTCCTTCACAAAATCGGCAGCATCCTGCTCGTCTGTCCCCCCTATCTCTCCAACGATAACCACAAGTTCGGTTTCCCCATCTTCCTCAAAAAGCTCAAGGTAATCGTTGTACTTCATTCCAACAACAGGGTCTCCACCCATTCCTATTGCAGTGGATTGCCCATACCCGGCGCATGACAGCTGGTTAACAACTTCGTAAGTCAGGGTTCCGCTTCTGGAAATGACGCCTACCGGACCTTTTTTGAATATGCCTCCGGGCATGATCCCCACTTTTGATTTGTCAGGAGAGATAAGACCGGGGCAGTTCGGGCCTGCAAGACATGTGCCCAGTTCTTTGAGTTCTCTTACTATTTTTGACATATCCAGAACAGGAATACCCTCGGTAACAGCCACAACCAGCCCAACCCCGGCGTTAGCTCCGGCGAGAATGGCATCCGCCGCAAACGGGGCGGGGACGAAGATCACTGTACATTCAGCACCGGTTTCCCGTGCGGCCCGGGAAGCGGTATTGAACACCGGGAATCCATGTATGCTGCTTCCGCCTTTTCCCGGATGAACACCTGCGACGATATTCGTTCCGTAATTCTTCATCTGCTCCGCGTGAAACGAACCGTCTCGGCCCAATCCCTGAATCATTACCCTGGTACTTTCATCTATCAGTATGCTCATCAGCTATCGCCTCCCTCTCCCGCAAGGCGGATGGCTTCTCTGGCTCCTTCCGTCATATCTTTCAGAGCTGTGATCCCGAAATCGGAAAGTATCCTGATCCCCTCTTCCTCGTTGGTTCCAGCCAGACGGATAACAAGAGGAATATCAGTTTTTATTTCCTGCAGTGCAGCGACCAGCCCGTTGGCAACATCATCGCAGCGGGTGATACCGCCGAAGACATTTATGAACACGGCCTTTACATTACTGTCCGATACAAGAAGCTCCATGGCATGAATAACCTTCTGGGGGCTTGAGCTTCCCCCTATATCGAGGAAGTTAGCCGGAGTGCCTCCAAGATGCTTGATAAGGTCCATAGTTGCCAGAGCGAGGCCCGCCCCGTTGACCATGCAGCCGATATTGCCATCGAGCTGTACATAACTTAAACCGTGACTTCTCGCGTCGAGTTCCTTCTGCTCGGAGGTTGTGGGAAGCCTCATTTCCTCCATGATGGGATGCTTGAACATGGCGTTGTCATCCAGTACTATTTTGGCATCAAGGGCGATAATCGAGCCATCCTCGAGTTCAGCGAGGGGGTTTATCTCTACGAGTGAAGCATCAACCCCGTGGAAACAATCCCACAGCTTCATCATTACTGAAGCTGTCGCGAGAGCCTTCTTTTTATCTGCGAATAACTGAAATGCGAGCTGCTTGGCTTCGAAGGAACGTAGCCCTCTTTCAGGATTGATCTCCCCGAAGAATATCTGTTCCGGAGTTTCCGCAGCCACCTTCTCAATGTCCACTCCGCCCGATGCGGAGGCCATCATAACCGGCATCTTCTTTCTTCTGTCGAATGTAATGCCCACATAATACTCCCCGGCTATTGAAACTGCGGGGTCAACAAGCAGCCTTTCAACTATGAAACCCTTAATATCCATGCCCAGTATCGCATTGGCCGCCATGTAGGCTTCGGCAGGTGTTTTTGCGAGTTTTACTCCTCCTGCCTTACCCCGGCCACCGGCTTGAACCTGCGCTTTGATAACCACAGGACATCCAATCTCTTCGGCAGCGCTCCTTGCCTCCTCTGAGGTGTTAACCATTGTTCCATCAGGGACAGGAATACCATATTCCCTGAACAGTATCTTTGCTTGAAATTCTTCGAGTTTCATAGTCCTCCATACCATTCCGGTAAGACGAAAACCAAAGGAATAGACTCCATTTTTTGAGTAAGCAGCAGTAACAATATTACATACGCAATAGTAGTACAAGTGATAGTATTATCAAGGCATCTATAAGCCGAATGAAGCAGGTTTTCCAGATGGGAATTACGGCCATTACTGCAAAGCGCAGCCCGATGCTTATATTCGGTATTGAAAAATTACACTGATATAGCCGAAAGGTTCGTATGACAGATAACAAAATAAGAACCAGACTTGCCCCGTCTCCAACCGGGGACCCTCATGTAGGGACTGCATATCAGGCCCTTTTCGGATATGTATGGGCAAAGAAGAAAAACGGAAGCTTTATTCTGCGAATCGAGGATACCGACAGAGAGCGATCATCGCAGGAATCGGAAAAAGCGATCATCGATTCTCTGAAATGGCTCGGTCTGCAATGGGATGAAGGCCCGGACATAGGCGGACCCTATGGACCATACAGACAGAGTGAAAGGCTCGAGATCTACCACGAGTACATAAACAGTCTGGTTGCCGAGGGGCATGCCTACCCCTGTTTCTGCACCAGAGAACATCTTGCCGAAGTCCGGAAGGAAAGGCAGAAAGCAGGTTCCGGAAGCGGATACGACAGGAAGTGCAGAGACATCCCGCCGGAAGAAGCGGCTAAGAGAGTCGAGGCAGGAGAGGAATTCACCATCAGGATGAAAATCCCCCTTGAGGGCAAGTGCGTATTCGAGGATCTGCTCAGAGGTAAAATAGAGAAAGACTGGGCATCCATTGATGACCAGGTGATAATGAAAGCCGATGGTTTTCCAACGTACCACCTGGCGGTGGTTGTTGATGATCACCTAATGGAGATATCCCATATCATCAGGGGTGAGGAGTGGATCAATTCGGTACCAAAGCATATCCTCCTTTACGATTTCTTCGGGTGGGAGCCGCCAGTATTCTGTCATCTTCCCCTTCTCCGCAACAAGGACAAAAGCAAGCTTTCCAAAAGAAAGAATCCCGTATCCATAAACTGGTACAGAAAAAT
>QNDS01000225.1 GCA_003644925.1 Candidatus Fermentibacterota bacterium | reverse complement strand
GTTTTCAAGCCATCCTTCTCAGCGATTTGGTAAGCTTCACCCAGTTTATCCAGCGCAACATCGTTCCTGCCCAGGTCGGTCATAACCAGTGAAATCCCGATAAGGGCTTCCGCTATCCCCTGATTGTCTCTCAGAGAACGGAATCTCTTAAGACTGTCAAGGTAGAATTCCATAGCTTTGCCGCTTCCTTCTTTAAGGCAGCATTTTCCCATGTTTAATAGAACAAGTGCTTCCCCCTTCAGATCATCAAAGGATCTGAAACTCCTTATGGCCTCCTTAAAATTCTTCATTGCCTCATCGTAGCGTCCCAGTTCCATCATTGCAGTTCCGATATTATCGGTTGTAGATGCAATGGCTTGCTTCATATCATTTTCAAGGCAGATATCGTATCCCTCTTTAAGGTACTCCAGAGCATCATCGTACATACCCATTCTACTGTATATGGAGCCCATGTTTATGCAGGTGGCTGCTTTGAGATCTGCCGGTCCATCGATCTTTTCGGCCAGTATTTTTACCTGCGTATAACAATCAAGAGCCCGATCTGTATCCCCAAGTTGAAGATATACCGCACCGATATTGCTCAGTATTCCCGGATCAGGAGTATCGTTTAATTTCGCGTGGATCTCGAGGGATTCAAGGTAATGCTCAAGTGCGCTGGAATACTTACCCCATCTGAAGTAGACGGAGCCTATCACATTGAGGGCATGCCGAACACCTGCGGGATTATCAAGCTCCCTGTAGCAGTTCAATCCCATCTGAGCGGATTTCTCAGCAGCCTTGAAACGGGATGTATGCAGGAGACCCATGGCTTTGGAGAGGTAGCATTTGGGAAGATTGGTCTGCAGATCAGTACTGAGTGACAGTTCGATTGCCTGGTCCCCCAGCTCAACAGCACGTGCAGGATCGGAGTACTTGATACTCCAGGCAAGGTCTGCTATCGCGCAGGCTTTCTCCGAATCAGTGGAAGCCTGATCAACCTTCTTCTCCAGAATCGATGTCTCATCGCTCTTCTTACTGTTCATAATGCAACTATTACTGATTTATGGTAAACTGTAAACAGCAGAGAGAATTCCTTTGATCAGAGATAAGAAAAGGACCCGCCTTAAAGGCGGGCCCTCTTATACTTTAAAGTGCTGGCTCTAGTCCAGGTCTCCAAGATCTACAGGCAGATATACACCATCGGAATCTATCCATATTTCCCAGAAAGTGTATGTGTCACCATCTTCATCCTCACACTGGATGTCGTAGTAATCGCCGCCGTCAACATAGAATGTGTATTCGTAGCCGTCGTAGAGAATATCGCTTCCGAGGCGATCGTATCCCCAGTCGGAATAGTCCGAAGGGTTACAGTAAATGTACCAGATATCGTAACCGCCGGTGTCGTTGTAGATGGTTACCGGTGCGTTGCCGTAAACGGTATCACCGCTTGAACCACCGTTCATGTAGTATTCCCCGAGATCGTCAAGGGATACATACCATTCGTAGTAACCGTTGATTGTAGCTCCGTACCTGATGTACTCGTCATCGTCTTCGTCAACGAGTCTGATATCGTATTCACCGTCCGGAACACTGAATGCGACCGAGCTTCCCGAAGGAAGTATCTCGGACTCATCAAGCCAGTCATCGCCCCAGGAATCACTTGAAGACGGGCTGATGTAGATCCAGTAGATATCGTATCCACCGGTATCGTTGATGATTTCGACCGTGCCGGCGGAAAGAGACGCAATAAGACCTATTGCTGCCAGCAAAAGGATTGCCTTTTTCATTTTTCCTCCTCTTTTAGTTAGGATAACAGGACTGAAGGTAAACCACTGGCATACCGCTTGTCAATGCCGATAAATGGTGATATGCTTTTATGCGATCATTTGTTCCGGATTTAAATCAGTACAATAGACCAAAATACACGGCAGGTGGATTATGTTTAAAACTTTCCTTGTTTTCATATTGATTATTCCAGCTCTTTGGGCTGAAACTGTAACAGCGGATATTGCTCCTGTTAACGGCAGCAGGATACGCCTCCATGAGACTCCCGGTGGAATCGTACCGGAGCTGCCGGGCAGTTACGCCCGTACTGAAGAGGGCTTCCCCATGCTTCCTCAATTCCCCTGGACGGTGAAACTCCCTACCGGATCGGGTGCCGTTTCTATTTCTTCGGAAGAGAGCTGGGAAACCATCGCACTATCTATCTATATCCCTCCCCTTTCAGAGCCGCTTCCGCTGATAATTGAGCAGGCACTTATTGTTACTGCAGAGAACAGTAATGTCTACCTGAGTGATGCCTACTGGCCGGCAGAGCCGGTTGAACTTACCGGTACGGGCTATCAAAGCGGCTGTCCGGTTGCCGAGATCATGGTAACACCATTGAGATGGAACCCTGCAACAGGGGAACTTCAGAGGCTTTCCTCCCTTGAAGTAAACATTGAAACAGCACCGCTTGAAACCAGACCGCTTCCTTCGCTTGATTCAGAGTTCAGAAGAATGCTGATCGTTACGGATGCCTCCTTTGAATCAGCTTTCAACGACCTTGCGGAAAGGAGGAACAGCCAGGGCATCCTGACAGAAGTATTCACGATGACCGAAGTATACGCTTCCGCCTCCGGGCGTGATAACGCTGAAAAACTAAGGAACTTTGTCAAGGACTATTACACGGCTAACGGTCTTGATTTCCTTCTTCTGGGCGGCGATACAGATGCGGTTCCCTTCAGGTACGCCTACGCCATGACCTGTGAATACGGTTTAGCACGCGAGGACAGCCTCCCGTGCGACCTCTACTTCTCTGATCTTGACGGAACCTGGGATGCGAACAACAACGACATCTTCGGTGAGGTAGCGGATAATGTAGATCTTTATCCGGATATCTTCGTCGGAAGGGCTCCAGTTGAGAACGTCAGCGAAGCGCAAACCTTCGTGGCGAATATCGCCGCGTATGAAGACTGCATTCAGGACGATCACCTCCAGAGGGTTCTGTTCCTCGCTGAGGTCCTCTGGACAAACCCCTATACCAATTCCGGAGATAGCAAGGATTACATTGATGAGCATTTCCTTCCCGATTTTCTGGATATAACAAAACTGTATCAGGCGCTCGGAAACGAAAACCTTGCTACAACTATGACTGCGCTGAACGCGGGACAGAACTTCATCAACCATGATGGACATGCATGGTACTCCTGCATGGGAGTCGGCGATGATTACATGTACATACCTGATGTTGATGCAGTGAATTCAGGTGGAAGGTTCGGAGCTTCTATCTACTCCATCGGATGCTGGAGCACCGCATTCGATTTCGATGCCATCGCTGAACATTTCCTGACGAATCCGAACGGAGGCACCGTCGGTTTCATCGGAAACTCAAGCTACGGATGGGGTTCACCCGGAAATCCGCTCTACGGATACTCCGACGCTCTCGATCATCTTTACCATGATTACCTTTACAGTGACTGGAGCCTGACAAACGCAGAACTTCTGGCTCTTACAAAAGAGTACTTCATCCCCTACAGTCATTGGGAAAATGTCTACAGGTGGCACCAGTACGATGTGAACCTGCTTGGAGACCCTTCGCTGCGGGCATACAGGATTTCACCATCGTCCATAACAGTGGACTGTCCTGATATTGTCAATGTGAACACATCTCTTATTCCGATTCAGGTTTCCGGAGTGAATCCTGCGGGCCTGACAGTTTGTGTTCATGATCAGGGAAGCAACTGGGATGTAACGGTGCTGGATGCATCCGGCGCCTTTACTTTCGTTCTGGAGAGCCCCGTGACCGGAGATGTAAAAGTTACCGTAACCGGGCCGGGCGTCAGAAGAACAACTGTCGATATACCCCAGGCAACCGGTCCTGACCCCGTGATATCCCAGCTTATCATCGATGATGATATGGAGTACGGGCAGCTTTCTCCAGGGTGCAGTTCCGATCTTCAGATCACCCTCCTGAACCAGGGAACCGAAAACCTGACAAACGTGGAACTTGTAATAGATGCAATTACCGGACCCGCAACTGTTAATCAGAACTCAAGCCTTTTCGGCGCTATCAATGCGGGAAATGAATCCACCGGAACGCCATACATCTCTCTTGATGTGAATACAACAGCTGTAAATGGAGATGTGATAACGCTTCAGGGTGATATTCAATCGGTTCAGGGAGACTGGGATATCTCGATTTCCCTGCTTCTTTATGCTCCGGGACTCTACTTCACAACCTACAGTGTGAATGACAGTACATCCGGGAACGCGAACGGTATCCCCGATCCGGGTGAAACCTTCGATCTGACAGCTTCCATAGCAAACGTGGGAATGCTTAACGCTGCCTCCGTTTCCTGCATTATGACAGGATATCCCGGAGACGTGACATGGCTGACTGATTCGGTCTATGTGGATTCAATCCCGCAGGGAGGCACCGAAACCTTCACCTTTGTCTGCTCACTCGACCCCGGCACCCCGTCCCCCTCTTTCCCATGGCTGTTTTTCGATATTATCTCTGAAACCGCCGATTACGAGTCTCCCGATTCACTGAGACTCACTGTAGGTGAAACCGGGATTTCCAACGACGTGGAATCGGGGACCGCAGGATGGACACATTCCGGTACGCTGGACCTCTGGAACATAAGCACAGCCGATAGTCATTCCCCTGACCACTCATGGCATTGCGGTGATTCCGAGGGGTACCATCCGAACATGGACTGCAGCCTGCTATCACCTGAAATGATACTTGCTCCGGATGCATTGCTCAGTTTCTGGGCTGCGTTCGATGTTGCCATTTACGGCTCGGACGGAATGTACGTTATCGTGAACGATCTGACTGTAAGCTCATCGGATACTCTGGATTACATTGGATCAGGCGGAGCCCTCGGAAGGGATTTCCATGGAATCGGAACGGAATGGTGTGAATGGAGCTACGATCTGAGCACCTGGGGCACCGGGAATACAATTCAGGTGGAATTCAGATTCTGCTCCGATAGTGATTCGGACACCGGCCCCGGCTTTTTTGTCGATGATATCTCCGTTCAGGGCGCGTATACAGGTTCTCTGGGTATCTCACCCCAACCCCCGATAATTCCGATTCTGGGTCTTCCCTCCCCCAACCCCGCTTCCGGATTGTTCTCGGTACCTGTCAATATCCCGCAGCAGGGAGACTGGAACCTTGCTCTGTACGACATTTCGGGGAGACTGGTACTTACCATGACAGGAAGATCACCATTTGCAGATACGGTTGAGATGGATGTCTCGCACCTCTCATCAGGTATTTACTTCCTCAGGC
>QNDS01000224.1 GCA_003644925.1 Candidatus Fermentibacterota bacterium | reverse complement strand
TGACCGGGCAAATAAACAAGGGGTATTATGAAACATTCCGCACCTGCTGTTCTTTTCCTTTTCCTTGCTGCAGGCGCCTCCGTTGCTGGCTCTGTGGCTTCGGTTGAGTTCCTCGGCTTTTCGGTTGATGGAAGGTACGCCGCAATGGGACAATACTGGATAGAAGATGGAAGCGGATTCCCCGGCGCGGAAATCACAGTCATTTCAGTTATTGATAACAGCGCGATCAGAAATTTCGAAGCGCGATGGTCCGAAGAACTGATGTACTCGGGCGGTGTTGAAATCTGCTTTGAAAACACCATGAATCCGGCCTGGGAAACAGTTCTTGATGATGCTGAATCCTTCATGGACAGCCTTTGCATATCACCTGAGAATGAGGGTGTGCATTGCATCTGCCATCCCCTTACCGATACAGGAGCAGAGCCGGAAAGTGTATCGTTCGTCCCCTGGATAGGTTCGCTGATGTACAGAGGACCGGAATTCAGACTGACTCTTGTGAATCATAAGCAAATGCCGGATTCCCCTCCCGAGTGGATTTCAATGTTCGATGTACCTGTTCTTCTGGAGGTACTGATTACGAATGCAGATGATATTGCGGTAATGCATCTTATTGAAAACTCATCTCAGCCCGGATACGAATATGTGTCCAACTACCGTATAAGAGATGTTTACGTATACAATGACAATCTGGTTGCCCTTATCCTGAATACCACGGAACCCGGTTTTGAGGGACCCGATGGCAGGTTCAGGATGGTAACGGGAGTTATCGCCTGCGAATAAAAGGGTTGCTTTGAATCTCTTGCGCTATGGTGGTTTCGGGGCCGTGGCCCGGATGCACGATGGTATCACCTGGAAGTACAAGGAGTTTCTCCCTTATTGAGGAAACCAGCAGATCGTGTTTCCCGCCGGGAAGATCGGTTCTTCCAATTGATCCCTCGAAAAGAGCGTCACCGGTGAATACATGTCCGGGCAATAAAATACTTATCCCGCCTGGAGAATGACCCGGAGTGTGAAGTATTTTAAATAGTAACGAGCCCATCTCTATCTCTTCTCCACCGCCAAGCAGATGGGTGGGCTCCGGTGAATCCTCAAAAGACATATTCCAGTAATCAGCATGCTCACGGGCATTCCTGAGGTACTGCAGGTCATCTGAATGAAGATAAAGCCGGAGAGAATCCGCATGAGCCATCAGATAAGCATTCCCGCCGATATGATCGAAATGCCCGTGCGTATCTAAAAGCGCAAACGGCCTTAGATTAAGCTCTTCAAGTGTTTCGATGATTCGCTCGCCGTGGCCTCCCGGATCGATGATCACACACTCACGCGTTTGGGGACATCCGACTATGTAGCAGTTCACATCAAGAGGACCGGTGAGCATCCTGCGGATAATGGGGTTCATAATTATCTACCTCTGGTATCTTGCTGATGGTTATATGCTATTCGATATGCATGAATATAATGAATTGAAGGATGGATTCTTCTCATCCGATACATCCCCGGAACATGTTTTTTTGCGTCTGCATGCATAAAACCTTATAATACATGCTCGTATTCTGGAGATGGATATTCTTTATCCATGTTCAGACTTACATACTCGGGGTAATCCCCGTTTCACTATCGTGCAGCTCTACAAACAGAAGTGCACAACTAAGGAGGATTCATTTGAAGAATCTTACTGTTATTATGGCAGTTCTCCTGCTTACAGCCACCATGGCAACAGCAGCTGTAAGCTACTATGCGGATCAGGCGATTTTTGAAGGCCTTTTCCCGGGACTTACAACCGAGGATTACTCGGCCACGCTTGTTGCACCGAACAGTGTTCAGTCTGACTTCGGTCCCCTGAACAGCGCAACAAATAATCTGCTCTTCGCCCCCGGCGGCATCGTTGATGGTTTCTCATTTGACAACCTTGACGGCGGCGACAATGTGGTCCTTACTCCTCCCTTCCTTGGAGTGACCGCGGTAACTGTGGGACCCAATACATTCGATCACAGTTCTGAGTATTCATTCTCCGTTCCGGTGAATGCATTCGGTATTGAAATAGTGATGCCCATGGCTCCTGGACCTGTTGATATCGAAATATTCGGAGCCGGCGGTTCTCTCGGTACCACAACCGCATCAGGTGCGGTACCCGGTGTATTCTGGGGAGTTTACTCCGATGAGCTGATCACCAGGATCGAATTCATTGAGCCTGTAACCAACGGCGAGCTTTTCTCGAACGCTCAGTTCGGAGCAGTATCAGCGCTTGAGAACTCCACCTGGGGTAATATCAAAACTTCGTTCTAATTCGGGTACTGACAGAGGGGCCGGGCTTAATGTCCGGCCCCTGAAAAGAAGCCTGCAACATCGGCGGGACCTGTACCTGTAATTCTGAAGAAGATATCCTTCAGGTCTTCTCCGCCTATCTGATCGGTTCTAATAACCTCTATCAACCGGCCTTCATGTATGATTCCCAATCTGTCGCAGAAATCGCGCGCCACAGAAAGCGTATGCGTTGAAAGCAGGATAGCGGCCCCTGAAGCGGCGGCGGCTCTGGCCATCCTGTTGAAAGTTTCAGCGGTCGCGGGATCAAGCCCCACATGGGGTTCATCTATTATGTAAAGAGCGGGACGCGCTATGAAAGCCGCGGAGAGAACAACTCTCTGAACCATGCCGTGAGAGTATCCCTCAGCCCTGCTGTCGATCCATCCGCCCATGTTGAAAAGCTCCTCGTGGAAAGCAATTCTCCTCTCCAGTTCCTGTGGAGGAATCTCCCTCATTCTGCCTGTGAACCTGAGGAATTCTCTTCCTGAGAGCCGTGGGTAGATAGAAGGCTCATCGGGCACATAGGCGATATGAGATCTTGCTCTCCGGGGATCCTCTGAGGAGTCTACTGAGTTAATCTCAATGCGTCCGCTGTCGGGCACTACAAGCCCGGGTATCATTTTCAGCGTAGTCGTTTTTCCCGCTCCGTTGGGACCGAGGAGCCCGAAAACCTCCCCCGAAGGAATATCGAGGGAAAGGTCAATGACAGCGTTGGTGCCTCCGTAGGCTTTAAAGAGGTTTTCGATTTTCAGCATCATCCGCCTGCTTCGTCCATTCCAAGGAGCGCCCGAACGTACGATTCAAGATCGAAATCAAGAAGATCTTCGCTTCCCTCACCCACGCCGATGTATTTGACCGGTATGCTCAGCTGACTTGCCATAGCAAGAACTGACCCCCCTTTTGCGGTACCATCAAGCTTTGTAACTACAAGTCCTGTTACAGGTATGGCTCTCATGAACTGCTCTGCCTGAGCCCTGGCATTCTGGCCTACGGTTCCATCTAGAACCAGCAGTACTTCATGGGGTGCGGAATCCATCGCTCTGCCGCACACCCTGTGGATCTTGGCCAGCTCATCAAGAAGCCCTTTCTTGTTGGGAAGCCTGCCCGCTGTATCGATAATCACCGAGTCATAATCTCTGCTGAGACCTCGTTTAACGGCATCAAACGCGACAGCTCCAGCATCTGATCCGGGCAGCTGCGACAGAACAGCTGTTCCAAGTCTATCTGCCCAGACCTCAAGCTGCTCCGCAGCGGCGGCTCTGAAAGTATCGGCACATGCTATGAGTACTTTTTCTTCCTTCCTCTGAAGCCTTGCGGCGAGGCGGGCTATGGTTGTAGTCTTTCCAGCTCCGTTAACGCCGACTACAACTGTCACGAAGGGTCTGGCTTCTGAGGTTTTTTCCAGCCCGGGGAGAGGTGAATTCTCGATAAGGATCAGAGCCAGGGCTTCCTTCGGGGAGAGCCCGGATCTTCGGGTCCGCAGGGGAAGCTCATCGATAACTTTCTCGGTGAGTTCCCAGCCGAGGTCGCTCCCGAGAAGGATATCTTCAATCTCATCCAGATCCTCATCATCAATGGCCCCACCCCTGAAGAGACGGTCCAGTTTCCCGGCGAGTGCATCGCTGCTTTTCCGAAGTTTGCTTCTTAGATCAAAGGCCACTTCAACACTCAGCCTTCACTTATCTGGAGAGCTTTCTCAAGACTTACTGAAGTCATGGTTGAAACGCCCTTTTCCGCCATGGTAATTCCGAATAGACGGTCAGCGGATTCCATCGTTCTCTTGTTGTGAGTGATTACTATGAACTGAGTTCTCTGAACAAATCCTCTGAGAAGATTGATGTAATTATCCACGTTCGTGTCGTCCAGCGGGGCATCAAGCTCATCCAGCACACAGAAAGGAGAAGGCTTGACAAGGTAAAGAGCAAAGAGGAGTGCGGCAGCTGTCATTGCCTGCTCACCGCTGGAAAGCGCTGTGATGTTGTCAAGTTTCTTACCGGGCGGCCTGGCTATGATCTGTACTCCGCCCTCCAGCGGGTCCTCCGAATCCAGAGCGATTATATCGGCCTCGCCGCCTCCGAAAAGGCTTGTGAACATCTCTTTGAAGTGTTTCTTCACTACAACGAATGTTTCATCAAACTTTCTGGCAGCTGTTCTGTTAATCTCGCTGATGGCGCTCATGAGGGATTCTCTTGCTTCGCTCAGATCGACCCTCTGCTCATCCAGGAATTCGATCCGTTTTCTGGCTTCCTCGTATTCAGTGACAGCCAGCATGTTCACCGGACCCAGATTCTCTCTGTACCCCATCTGTTTTTCAAGCTCGCTCTGGAGCTTCTCTTTTGAATAATCCCAGTATCGGCTCTCTTCATCCGGAAGAGTGAGTTCCTTTTGGCTGAGTTCTTCGAAGCGGCTTTTGACGATCTCCATCTCTCCTGATACCAAGGCTCTATCTTCTCGGGATGAGGAAAACTCCTCCCTCTGAAGTGTCAGTTCCTCATCGACCTGTTTCGATCTCCGCAGCCACTCAGCCCGTTCTCTGCTTGCCTCGGTCCTGCTGTTCTCGGCTTCCTCCCTGCGAACTGAAAGACCCTCAAGTTTCACATTGAATTCTGCGATTGAATCGCTGAGTGCGGCTCCATCATCCCTCAGTTCCCGGATTCTCTCATCGATGGAGCTGCTTCTGCACGATGCCTCGGATGAGCCAGCCAGGAGACGTTTTCTATCAGTTTCAATCTGCTTCAGTGCTGTCTCATGTGCAGATAGTTCAAGTTTCGCGCTGTTCTCCTCCCTTATCAGGCTGTTCAGGTCGATACTAAGGTTCTCCCTCAGTTTTTCGATCTCCTGCAGAGAGGATGATATTCTGTCCATACCTTCTGTGGAAAGTTTGAGTTTATCCGTATTCTCGACTGAATCCTGTTCTCTCGAGATCAGCAGGAGTGCTGGAAGCTTCTCCTCAATAGCCTTCAATT
>QNDS01000223.1 GCA_003644925.1 Candidatus Fermentibacterota bacterium | reverse complement strand
CTTTAGGACTTCTGGTTCGCCCACACTGGTTATGACAACATCTGATAAGTCGTCAAGTGTTCCGCCTCCGCCGCTTGCATCAACGTATGCCTTGACTGACTGCTGAGTTGCCGGTAGTTCGTCGTCGTCGCTGGCCATGTCATCCTCGTCGAGGATTTCTGATTTATGCAGATAGCCTGATAAATCTGACGCGCTCACGGTTGCGGATAGGTTTAGATCGGCAAGGATAGCATGTAACGTTGTAGCCGCGCCCGCTTCAAGGTTGAATATGAAAGATGATCCGTCGGGCAACGAGCATTGATATTCCCAGGCGTCTTCATCTGGCACGGCAAGCGTGGCCGTAAATCCCCCGTTTTCATCTGTCGTTAACGTGTATGTTTTATTTAATACTGTAGCCGTTGACGTTGTAGCGAAGTCTGTTTGCAGGTTAAAAACTATATCCTCCCCTGCCCAGGCTGCATCATCTTCGCCATACGTCGGCCCTGTTACTGTTCTTGTGGCCATAGTCTAATCCTTTTGACTCGGATGCGCCCCTGCCTTTAGTGCGGCCGCATCTTCAGCGGCAATACTGCCAATCCAAACAAATAGGACAGGCTGAATCAGCGCGTAGGTTTGAATGACTAGTTTAGCATCCTCTGGTGACAAAAACCGCGTGACGTATAATGCCAGCAGTCCCGCGCACGCATCAACAATGGCGATTAAAAATTTTCGTGATAGGTAGAAGGGTTTCATGTCAGTCTTTCCTTTGCGCGAATGGCAATGCATCCCCGCCTCTAAAATTCTTTCGCGGCCTGAACTCAGGTTCTATGTCCAAGTCAGCCATCTGATTTGTCAATACGCCAATGCCCATTAACAGATATTCAACCGCGCTGTTAGCTATTTCAAGTTCATGTTTCAGCCCTGCAATTGCAGAACGAAAATCAATATTCTCTGTCCTTAGCTGCCTTGTTTCGACTTTCAACGCCGTTAAATCGTCCTGAACAGCCTCATACAGTTTCAGCGCCGCTCCTGATAAAATAGCCGCCGCGTCTGCATCATCTTTCTCTGCGCTGGCGCTGGTTTCTTTCCTTGCTGCGAATATCCCCGCCACCTGGCTGGTTAAACTGATAACGCCTGGAATCATCCCTGCCGCTACTACCACCCAAATCTCTTTATCCACATCACCGGCCCTTCATTGTGATATACGCTGCTATACTAGCTGATAAAACGGCCGTTCCGTTCACGAGGTTCGCCCATCGTGACCATGGAACCGTGATTGCCAGATTGCCAGATATATCACTAAACAGCAGCGCAAAATAAAACGACGATACCAGCAGCGCCCCAAAGGCAAAACCGCCCAACGCAAAACCCATCGATTTTATCCCGCCACGATAGGACATGACAGAGGCAATAGCACTCATTGTTGTGGCCATCGTCCAAACTATTAGCAGGATTTTTAATGGGATCATGTAAACCTCAGGCTGTAAATACTGCCATTCGTTGTCGGGTCGTCGCTGCCGGTTGCGTGAACGGATACCTCTAAATTGGGATCGTTATAATGAACGTAATAGCTGCCGGCTGTGCCATTGCATAATTCAATAGATGCCTTTTCGGTTAAATCAGCGCCGTCCTCTTTTGTCATGTACGTATACCCGCTTGCCCATTTCCGGCTCACGGTTGCGGTATATACGTTGCTGTACGAACCGTCTACAACCCATGTCGCATCTGCCAGGCAGCCTATATGCTTTTTTACCTCAGCGGCGATGGCGGTTAATGCGTCCAGGTTCAGCGGGGCAACCGGAACCGGTACGATGGTGATATAGTCAGACTTTGTGAGCGTGTCGGCAGCTCCGCCTGGGAGTGTAATGTCTAGTGTGACATCGTAGACGGATTTGCTAGATTGTGCGGCATAAACATTACTGACCTCGGCTTTATCGTATCCATCATCCGTATTCCCATCGCCAAAATCCCACTCATAGTAAATACCCTCAAGGTTTGGCATGTTAACTGTAGCTTCAAAGTCCGCTGTATATTCACCGGCTACGGCCGTTTTGCCGTGCTGGCTGTCAAAGTTTGTTATTAGCTCTTGCGTTGTTTCAATAGCGTTCCATTCTACCTGGACATATTCATTACTGGTTGATGCCTGTTTGATTTTGCATATCACGTGCCATGTGGCTATGGGGTCTAAAATAATATCTACCGTTATCCCATTGGTGAAATATTGATAGCCTGTTTCTATCTCTACGTCGCCAACGTGGAACCACCCGTGATCGTCTGATGCTATAATCCAAGTTGTTTCGTCCTCATCTAGCAGTTCGTCACCACCCGCCGTGCTTCCAGAAGCATCCAGCGTAACGGTTAGCGGTACCTGCCCTGATGTTGGTGATACGGTAAATGATACGGTAGAAGCTGGCACGCCAACGCCTATAGCCCTTTGTTTTGTATCGGTATCGTCATCATCATCTGTTACCTCAAGGATAACTTCATACGTGCCAGCGGAGTCGTAGCTATGCGTCGGGTTTTCTGTCGTGCCATGCGCCGTGCCGTCGCCCCAATCCCAATCCCATTCATCAATGACGTTTACACCATCCCAAATAGACAAATCGCTAAACTGGATAGTGTCGGTATAAACCGGGTCTTCTGTTGTCCAGGTAAAATCGGCGGTTGGGCCGCCGCCGCTTACAGATGAGCCTTCTATGAGGAATGATATAAACTTTCGCGCTGTGCTGTCGGCTGTTGTGGGGGTAATGCTGAATCCGTTTCCAGTCATTGCCGCAGCGCCTTCGCTAGCTATTGCCCCATCCTCGTCTAGCATGGCATAATCGCTGTCGGTATATGCTTTCTCAACAGATGTACCAACGGCGTCTTTACTGGAAATAATGACGGTTCTATCAACGTTTGCACTATCAACCGTCAGAATACCGGCTACGGCGCTATCAGTGTTCTGGGTGTCAACCGCTGTCAGGTTAGACATTAGCCCCATCATCACGCCAGATCCAAATCCTGCGTCATTGTAGTTAGTCAATGCCGCCGTAACGGGTGTATCCTCAACAGCCAAATAGCTATCAGCGCCGCTGATGTTCATTGCCAGCAATGGAACGTCTGTCAGGATGTCACGCGATCGCGGAGTGAATACCACGCTTGTGGATGTGAATGATGTGATTTCAATTGACGCCGGCGATGAACGTGCATAACCAGCGACTTTATCAGTATAGATTTTGTTAAACGTTTCTGTCGTTGCCTTGCCGTCGCTCTGGCCATAAGCGAGGCACATCTGGCCACCGTCTTTAATGCCGATGCCGATACTACAATCAACATTGCCATAAATAGAGCCAACAGGGCGCATCACAGCCGGCATAAAAACATGCGTGTAATCGCCTGACAGAGTGTTGTTTACATTTGACGCTCCCATGTATTGTGACGTGGCCAGTACGTTCGTAATGCCCGAGCCGTAGAAGTTCCAGCTAATTATCTTCTCACTCGCTGTTGTGCCAGCCCATGACAAATTGACCGCCGATGCTGTCACGCTGCTTATTGCGCCGGTGAACAGTTCAGACTCCTCAATGCCAACTGCAAATATAGGATAGCCGTCTTTAATACCAACCGCTGTATTTGACGTTGCCGCGCCGTCATCAGCAAACATACCCATGCCATAGCCCTGGTTGTTGGCCACATCATATATGCCGAATCCTAATTTGCTGTCAGCTTTCGCCGTGCCATCTGCCACGCCGCCGCCCCACATAAACAAAATGGCAACCGGCGCTTCTGTCACGGCATAGCTGGCATCTCCAGCGTCAAATATAACCTGCTCGACATTAACCGGAGAAGTCACCGTCGAGGTGGTTGTTTTGACTGTGATGGTTTCTGTCACTTCATCAGTGATATTAGTAGCCGTGTCGGTGACAATGCCCTTAGCCGTGTAAATACCCGCCGTGGCATAGGAGACATTTTGTGGATCTGCATCTGTTGACGTGGACGGGCTTCCCCCTGGGAATGTCCAGGCGTATGCAAACGGACCCGTGCCCCCGACAACCGTGCTATTAAAATCTACTAGCTCACCCTCGACAATTGTTGCCGGATCAGGCGTCGGAACAACCGTTATGGTTGGCGCATATACGCCGCTATCCTCATGCGCGCCTATATCCCAAGCCGCCCGTGACTCACCCCAATAATCTGCAGTGTCAGCAGCGGGAGCTGTGGCGTAGGCTGCGGTTAAATCTACGCCCGCCGCTGCTGCCGTGCTTGCTGAATCCAAGCCGAACTTGGTCGGATCACCTTCGCCCGCCGCAAATGAAGCGTTTGCGTCTACCAAGTCAACAGGGCCGCCCACATCGCCATATACATCATTAGCGCCCTCGAAATAAGATGGTTCGGTATCCCAATAGTTATAATCACACGTCCAGTCTGCATCATCATCAGTAGCTTCAACAAAAGCGGTTGTACATTCTGTAATGATATTGTTTTTTAATACCAGGCCGCTTTTGTTGATAATGTTTAGCAATAGGCCAGTGTGACAATTAGCCACCGTGTTATTAGCGATAAGCAAATCGTTTATAGCACCACGTGCGGTATTGTTACTTCTGATTGATATGCCCGGTGCGGTGTTAAAATTTGACGCAATGTTTGAAACGACCTTGACATCTTCTGTGTTAACAACGCCAATCCAGGCTTCTGCCGGGGTGACAATAATTCCACCCTGCACCGGCATAGGCCCATACGGATATGATAACGCCTGATTCGTGGTGCTCTGGTAAACAAAATTACGCTGTACCACAATGTCAGAGGCGGCATGAATATAAATAGGCGCCGAGAAATTGTCATATATCACATTATCCTCGATAGTAATGCCCGTGCTCTGGAACCCCTTGGTATCTGCCATGATACCCTCGCCCCATGTCGTGTGAATCGTGCTGCTTGATATAGTAACGTTATCAGCGCCTTTAATCGATACGCACCCCGGCCAATCTGCGCCGCCACGACTTAAGGACGGCAAGAACATCCCAGACTCGTAAATCGTGCAACTGTCAACCGTGATATTTGACGGCCTATTCCCGCCATCTATTTGGATGGGCATGCACGATACATAACTATTATAAATAGAGCTATTCTGTACCGTTACCTCTTCCGCCGTGCCACGTATCGCTAATCCATTACCCTTGCTACGCTTTATATCTATACCGTCCCAAACAATATATTTGCCGGTGATTCTAATCAGATCACCCCAGTCTGCCGTAAGGCCAGCGGCTAACGTGCGTACGCTGGTATTTGGATATGTAAACTGCCCGTCAATGGTAACATCAGTCTGCCCCGCT
>QNDS01000222.1 GCA_003644925.1 Candidatus Fermentibacterota bacterium | reverse complement strand
GTATTGCCCTATGATGCCTATCTTGCTGCAGGAGAGCTGGCGAGCACAAAAATGGTCGGTTACTCCTTTGGAAGTTACGATTATCTGTCAGACGATCCTGCAATGCTCGTTGAGTTCAATGGCACCACCAAGGTATATGACTGTGATAATGGAGATACGAACGTAGGTAGTCTTCTGTGCGGTGTCTTTGCTGATTGGGATGAAGGTGTTTCTGGTGCCGACGCCTTTGTGCTTCCCTCCGAGGTGGAATGCCTGGCGTGGGATTATGAAGGGGAAATGCTTGCAGACTGGCCTACAGATGTGTACTCCGATCCGGAACTTAACTCCTCCATAAGCCCCACAGCCCTCGGTGATCTGGATGGTGATGGAGTAGCCGATGTTCTCTTCAGCACTGAATTGTCAGGTGTTTACTCTGTCCTCGGGTATGGTTCAGACGGATATTCACTGGGGGACATTGATTTTCCCATAGCCCTTCCGGATGGTGTGGCAGCTCTGGGTGGATTCAGTATCGCAAATATTGATCAGGATAGTAATATCGAAATTGTGTTCGGTACTACAGATGGTCTCCTCCATTGCTGGGAGTTTGGAACATGCTCAACCGGTTATGCCCCCTGGGTTCAGTTCCAGCATGACCACTCCAGAACAGGTGTTCTCGAATGACAGCGCTTCTACTGCTCCTTCTTGCCTTCCAAGGGGTCACTCCAGGTCCTGGGTGGAGTAACCCGATTCTGGTTACTGACTCAGCAAACACACATAGACGCATACAGTTTATCAACAGAGATTCTCAGGGCAGGTTTCATCTGGTGTGGGCAGGATACAATGACCAGCACAGGATAGCCTACAAGATGTTTCTGCTTGATGGTACAACAGTGTATCCGGAAATAATGATCTCTAGAGATATCAATAGTGTCTATCTTTCCAGAGTGATAATGGGAGACAGTCTTTTTGTCTTCTGGAGAGAGTCCAGTCCCATCTACTACGCCATCAGGAGCCTTGAGGATGGCAGCGAGATAACTCCTGCCACTTATCTGTTCACCACTTCAACCAACTATCCCTACATCAGAGCCTGCCCTGACATTCTGGGAAGGCTTCATGTGCTTTACAATATTGGATATGATGTGTACTACTCTGTCTGGATTCCCGCACCCGGCTCAGGTTTTATCACCGAGTATGAGTGGAAGGTAGAGGGTGCCCATGCAGGTGGGGTGCTTCTGGTCGACGGGAATCGTGTTCATGTTGTGGTGCAGGACCCTGTTTATCATACATACGAATATCTGCAGTACGATCTGGAAGGCAATACAGTAATCCCACTAACTGATTTCACTGCCGATGACATTGCCTGCGGTCGATTCCCGGAACTTAATCTGGATGCAAATGGCAATCTGATGATAATTCATATGATAGCAAGATCGAGCCAGCAGTATCGTTATGTTCTCTGGAAAGTCGATAAGGTGACAGGTGACACGCTCATAGATGAAAAGATCATAGTCATAGGCATTCCTCCTGAGATGGATGTCAGCCCTTCTTTCATTCTTCGTCGTCTACCTGGAACTGAGGAATATTACCTCTGCTGGACAGATGGGTATCTTGAGCACAAAGTTTTCAACCTGCTTATGGACGGTGACGGGAATGTCCTTGTAGACTGGCACACGGCCTATGATTACAGCGATGAAGATCCGGAAGATGTAAAAGCTATTGATGGTGTTGTGGATGAAACGGGGAATCTTTACATTATTTTCGGTCAAATCGAGACTGAACCTGTTCTAGGAGGTTATCCCACCTTCGGCTGGTTCAATCATGATTCTCTGGGTATAGAGGGTGAGGTTAACACCGAGCCACCGGGAGTATTACTAAGAGCTTCACAAAACCCCACCTGTGCCGGTGTTCAGTTCTTACTTGATGGTGCTGATTCCATGGAGCTTCGGGTCTTTGACATAACCGGCAGGATGGTTACCGGTATGTCTATTTCCGATGGAAGGGGGTTCTGGAACGGCACGGGCTCCTCTGGTGAAAGATTACCTTCGGGGGTTTACACAGTTGTGGGGGATCAAGGAGTTTCCCTGCGCATTACTCTCCTCGGGGAGTGATGAAGTAACGCTGTTGAAGTTGGAATAACCCTTTTCCAAGCAATCCGACTAGACAGTCCTAATGACGAAGCCTTCAATTGGCGATTTATATTTTGCTCAGTGATAATAACCATTCCCAAAGATAGTACTAAGTTTTGTACATAAGGGGTACCAGATTTCAGAGTTTAGAACTCATTCCCAACCATGACAACAGTTCGAAATACCTCCACTACGGGGTACCAGTGAAAACAAGAATCAGAAGTGTTAATCTTTATAGTGCGAGTATCAGCTGTAGCAATGTTTGTACAGTTATCAGAGGGAAGTTCATCCACCACTGTTTCTGATAAGTAATATGATTCCATAAAGCATTGAGATACACACATTATATTAACCATGCTTGATGATACTTCATATCATACAATTCTAATTTCATCAGGCAGGCAATTACTCAACCATGGCTATTCTATGATAAAGGTTTATTGAAGCCATGAGATAACCCTGAGTGGTTCATTCCCGAATCTGAGAGTACTCTAACCGTGAGTAGTATCAATCCGATTCCCTGAATTACCGCTGCGAAAACATACATATCTCCATGGTATGCTGCCCCGCTGCCATCAATCCATCTAAGTGTCCATAGAACGTATCCGTGAGGGATCATGAGCTGGAAAACAGGGGAAAGGACCCATGATGCGGTGGACGCCTGGGCCATGAAAGCCAGAGTGTTGAGTAAATATCCGGTCTGATTCAGGTATTTCTCCAGCAGAACCGTTATTGAAACAGCGGTCAGAGAAGCGAAGGGAATAACTACCCATAACTGCCAGGGGAAACCGCCTCTGTCTGCTGTCCAGAGGATCGCCAGACCAAGCGCGGGAAGCGCACCTGCGAGCATGGGGAGCAGAATCTCCGGAAGTATCAGCGAGTGTTTCCCGGCTTTTGTGCTGAATAGGATATCCGCCAGACTATCTCTTGCACTCGAGCAGCGCCATCCCGCGATGAATGCGGCTGGCCCGCAGTATGTAATGCAGGATATCGCCAGGGGCAGAAACGGAACAGAAGTCTGTCCCGGGAGTATCCATGCGATTAAGGGAGCGGCCAGCAGAATCCAGAGAAAAAACTGTCGACGTAAAGCCCATTCCGTCATATACCGGAATACAGAAGCGTAAATTCTCAGATATCCAGGTCTTCTGAGCAAAAAAGATCCGCCTCTCCAGGTTCATCATCAGCTGTGAAGTATTCCATTAATTCGGAGTTTGAGGGTGGTTTTACCTCAAGCCCGGTTATCTGTCTTGAATTGGCCCTGGCAAGGTTAACCAGGTTTGTAACTGCTGTGGAGAGTCCGGTATGGCTGAATTCGTATCCGCTATGTACTGCCAGAACATTCCGGGCTCCAGGCAGGCTTTCCATTACTGCTCTGGGCAGGACGGGAAAGAACCTGACTTGCAGCCGCATAAGGAGGGAACAGGCATCTGACAGTTCCCCGAGCCTTACAATCTGTCTTACATCATCAGAGTCACAGATCGCAATCCTATCGGTTGATTGAGGTATGTAATGAACTTCGGGAAGGGATGCGATGATCGCGCATCCTCCATGACATATGTCTTCGAGGAGTGGATGCAGTTTTTCAGGAAAGGGTCCCTGAAGCACAAATACATCCGGAATCGGCAAGCATGCGGCGGCAAAAGCGGTAAGGTACCGGTCATCGGGTGAAAGCTCATTTACATTTTCATCCGTGCAGTTATCAAGTGAACACCATGTGTAAAGCTGTGATAGAACATCCCTGGTTTCTTTTCTGCTGTAACCCGCCGCCGCGGATGCAAGGGAGAGATGCCCGGAGACAGTCATCCCCGGAGGGCAGGAGAAATTGCAGGAAACGTATTCGATCCTTCCTCTTGCATTGTGACTTCTGACATCCAGGTTATCATCTCCGAGACGAACAGTTCCGGAAGCTGGAGCTTTTCTGCCTGCAAGAACAAGGGCAAGGTCAGGAGCAATGGTTTTATCGTTACCGAGAAGGACTATCATGGATCCGGCAAGAACTGCCAGATCAAGAGGTTCATCCGATTCTCCGGTTATATAGAGTTCCTCCGTACTGAGGTGTACTGAAGAATCCATGGACAGCAGTTCCTTCCTCTAGTCCGCCTTCCTCAGGCTGGCATCGGCAAGCTCAAGAGCCCTAACAACAGCAAGACCTTCCTCGCCTGATGACTTGGGGCTGTTTCCGGTTTCTATGCAGCTCAGGAATTCCTCCATCTCGGCTGCCAGGGGTTCACCCGTTGGGAGTTTTGGCGAAATGATATCTCCCGTTCTATAGGTAAGCTGGTATTCTCCGAAACTTTCAGGTTCGATAATATCCACACCTTTGTCATAAACCTTTATTTTTTCAATGGGTTCGGTATCGTCGTAGACAAGCATTTTTCTGCTTCCGACTATCACCGTTCTCCTGAGTTTTGAAGGAGCAAGCCAGGCAACCTGAACGTTACCGATGGCACCGCTCGGAAAAGCGAGGTTTATGAAAGCGACATCCGGGATACCTTCAAGAACGTATGCATGTCCGAAGGCACTTACTCCCGAAGGCTCCTCCCCGAGCCAGTAGAACAGCATAGAGAAATCATGCGGGGCAAGATCCCAGATCACGGAGACATCTTTCTGGTGAAGACCGAGGTTCACCCGGCTGGATGTGATGAAGTGAATATCACCCAGCTCACCACTGTCGATTATCTCCTTTGTCTTGATGACTGGAGGTGAGAACATGAATGTATGTCCTACCATTGTAACCAGACCCTTGCTCTTGCCCAGGTCGACAAGCTCCTGCGCCTCCGCGATACTGGCAGCGAAGGGCTTTTCAACGAATACATGCTTTCCTGCGAGCAGAGCCTTTTTAGCGAGCGGGTAGTGTGATGAGACGTCCGTTGCGATCACAACAGCATCAAGGTTGCTGTCATTGAACAGTTCCTGGCAATCAGATGTGTAACTCACATCGGGGTATCTTGATCTAATTTTCTCAAGTCGGGCAGGATCTGAATCGCACATCACGAGTTCCCCTCGACGCTTATTGGAATAAAGATTTCTCAGCAGGTTGGGTCCCCAGTAACCAAGTCCGATAACTCCTGTCTTTACCATATACATTCTCTCCTTGGTATGTGAATGATCCGGCTTTCCAGCTAGGTGAAACTACAACCGGATGTTCAAACAGAAAAGGGGTCGTATCTTGAATTTTGGCATTCGTTAATGT
>QNDS01000221.1 GCA_003644925.1 Candidatus Fermentibacterota bacterium | reverse complement strand
GGTTGGCAAGGAGATTCTGTCGACACCTACATAAACAATGATTTTGTAGAGTTTTCAGACTTTAAACCAGTAAGTATTGATTGTGGATTGACGGAATACAAAGTGGCTTTTGATGTTCATGAAGGCACTAGTCAGGTAGGTAATGGTGTATTTTATGTCGGCATGAATACTGATGATGATGAAACTGGTCCAAAAATTATATGGGATCAGGACACACAGGCTCTCGTTATAGAGGACACGGCAAGCGCAGTAATAGATTCGATACCAATTGACCCAGCTGACCAATTATCTACTGGTCAAAAAACATTAATCATTGAATATGATGCGGTGGGTTTAACAGTGTCAATACTAGGTGGGGTGACAGCTCCTATTGTAGCTACTCAAGCTGAACTCGGTAGAACCCCAACGTCTATATTTGGCTTTTCAGCCAGTGGCTCAGTGAGTGAGTTCTTATTTGATGAGCTGTTAATAGAGAATATATCTTGATACTCTTTAGGGCTTTGCTAACCATGGTGTTTATGTCGGCGGTTCTTATTGCCTGCACCGTCAACTACATCACTGGAAGTGACAATGATGTCAGTATGTCTGAGCACCGAGGGTTGATAGTAACCCCCGATGAAGATGACTCTGAAACAGATCCAGACACTGAAAACAGTGGTTCCTAAGTCATTGATTTATATACGTATAAATTGGTTGAAAAGTGACCAATATGCTGAAATAGGTCAGTTTTGCTCCTCGGTGTATCAATAACAGTACAATCACCAAACTTCTGATATAAACTTTTTAAAAATCCCATCCCACTCCCGTCCGGGTAGTGGGATGGCTGCCAGGTTAGCAGAGTCCGATATGAATATACCCGACTAGGAGGCCTATGGCCAGAGGTATGAGGGTTAGATATAGGACATTCACACTATGAACAACCTAAACAAGTCTAACGGCCAGAACCACACTTCAAACCAAGTGTGATGTGCTCTAACGTATAAACTTCGCTTACCATGGTATTCCCATCCCCCCCAGAGTTTTACTCCAGCATATACCATACCTATGCCTAGGTAGACTAACATCCACCAATCAAAACATATTTGCATTATTTACTCCTCTAGTTGAATCCAAGAACGGCCAGCCCGCTCCCAGAGTTTACGTGCGTCACCATGTACCTCATAACCCTCATTGAAGAAGATCCTGTGACAGCTAGTGTTTAGCAATAGCTTTACGCATGCCATACATGGTGCTGTGGTCGTATAACAATCTGCTATATTATATACGTCGCTACATTGCAACAACGCATTTTGCTCAGCATGAATTGCTTCACATATATCGTGACCTTCCCCAGACGGAAGATTAGCTCCCGCACAAGGACTGTCAATACAGTGATCTCGACCTTTGGCCACCCCGTTATACCCTGTTGCCAGGATATGATTACGTTTGTTTACCAGCACGCATCCTACCTGGCGACGACCGCAAGTCGCACGCCTCGCAAGAGTGAATGCAACATCCATAAACGTTTTACTAATGGAAGGTCTACTCATTTCTTATCTCCGTCTACTCGTTCGTTTATGTAGCTTGCAATCGTTGCTGGGCTCGTATACGCACATAACATATGTTCATTGTCCCACACAGATAGTTCATTATCTGCGGGATCCAAAACCACGCTTAGATCATACTTAGGAACATAGAGATACATGCCAGCCTCAGACCACTTTAACTTTGCTGTGGTCCTCAGCCTGTTACGTACGTTAGTTAACAATGAGGCTCTGCTCACTGTTTCGTTTCCAGTATGATAGTTGAGCACAGGTCCGTCAAGTCAGGTGATACCCACCCCTCAGGTTTCACTACATCGAATTTATGCATCCGCTTGGATCTCGGATCAAACTCACTTTCAGCGCGTACCTTTTTCATGTTAGCCTCGTGCACACGTGACCAGCCATCCGCGAACGGTAGGCCCATCATATACGCAGTACCTAGCGCCACATAAACCAGGTCAATCAGAGCGTCGAACTGCTCGACCAAGTCATCACCTTCATACGCAGTGACTAGCTCTTGCATCTCTTCAAATAAGAAGCTTATCCGAAAGCCCATGTCTTCAACTGCCAGTAGACCTGGTTGTGGTAGCCGTGGTATTTCAAACTTCTGATGGAATGCTGCTATATCCATGAGCATATCAATCCGCTCACGCTTGCCTTCCATCACTTCTTTACGTATTGTTTCATTATCATTATCGTACACTATTATATCCTCTTACACGTTAAGTTCTGCTTTCACAGGTTCATGGTGTTTGTAATTCTCTAACTTCACATTATACCACTCGAAGTTGTCTATCGATATGTCACCGTCATATCTAAGCTGTGGTGCCTGGTACGGTTCACGATCTATAATCGTCTTCGCCGCATCAAGATGGTTTTGGTATATGTGCGTGTCGCCTAGAGTCCAATACAGACGACTAGCTTTCAGGCCACACTCATTCGCGACTATGGTCGTCAGCATAGCATATGACGCTATATCAAACGGCAGTCCCAAGATCACGTCAACCGAACGCATGTACACCGCACAATCTAGATATTTGCCATCTCTGACAAAGAACTGGAAGAACATATGACATGGTGGTAAACACATCTCATCTAGCTCACCAGGATTCCAGGCCGTGACGACCAGACGTCTGTCACTAGGATTGTTCTTAATACGATCAACCACGGTACGTAGCTGGTCAAGGAACATAGAGTCTTTGCTTGGATCGCATCGCCAGTTACGCCACTGTACACCATAGATGCGTCCTGCATCACGTTCACCAAGACATTCTTTATTGTCTTGCCAATAGTCAGCTTCTACGTTACCGTCCCAGATCTTACATCCGTCGGCTTGCATAAGTGCTATGTCTCGTTCGCCTTTAAGCATCCAAGATAGCTCTTTCATGCATGTTTCAAACGCAAGCTTCTTTGTAGTCACAGCTGGAAAGCCCTGGTTTAGATCAAACTTTAATGTCTGATGAAACAATGCTATTGTACCTACCCCCGTGCGGTCCATACGCACGTCACCGTGTAGCATAACGTTTCTAATCAAATTCTGATATTGTTTCATGTGTTCCTATCCTCAGTAGTAGCTGGTCCGACATGTGGTATGTCTTCATCGCCTTCTAACATACTTAATAACTTGGAATACCCTGCCAAGTCAACCAGGTTGTCACGTTTGTGACAGTTTATCTCACGTGTGATTTTCAACCCGATCATACATAGACATACCTGTGAAGGCGTTACGTCATGACCAAGTATCAATGTCCACATACGTGATAGATTACTAAACGATTGCTTTACACCACCGTAAGCTTCTCGTCTGTCTCCGTTGAGTATCTCAGCGGCTTCTTCTAATATGTCTTGTGACATAGTTTTCTCCTCTTGTAGTTAACTTTCTAGTTTCTTTAAACGTTTCAATAGTGCTTCTTGCCTTCCATATTTCGTGTGTAGCATGTCATAACAATACATGTCTTTGCTCCCACTAAATGATGCCAATAAGTAATGTACGTATACTGGCTCAGTTATAGCTCCTCGGTGCAATCGTTTTATTGCTTGCCACCAGATCTCGGCGTCAGGAGTAATGTCATACCATATAATAACGTTACCACCAGACTGAAGATTAAGACCATGACCCATACTAGCAGGATGGCCGTAAGCAATCGTAATGTTTCCACTTTTCCAATCCTTAATATTCTTTGAACTCTTCAACTCAACCGCGTCCGGGTAGAGTTGGGTTATGACGTCCCGTGAAGGAAGTATGCAGTAAAGTATTAATACATTCGCTTCCGCTTCTTGTATGATGGACTGCAGCTGTGCCTGCTTATGGCGGTGAATTGGGTGCCACTCCCGTCCTGACGTAGGATCACCTGGGTCTGTATACTTATAGATACCACCTGAGCAGATTTGCAACTGTTTAAAGAGTGACACTCCAGAGTTAGCCGCGATAAAATCTTCATCGCCAAGCGTGATAACAAGGTCCTTCGCCATCTGTTGATGTAGCCTTTCAGCTTTCTTACCGATATTAACATAATGTACTCTCTCTATTAGTGGTGGCATAGCTGCATATTCTCCTTCATCAGGTTGCAGTATATAAGGGGCTATCCTGGCCTCGAGCTTTTCCTGGAAGCCTGGAAACATGATATACTCAAACTTCTTGAATGGCTTTGTAAAGAAATATGTATCTCTGTACGTAGTAAACCTATCTGTATTGAATACATCCGTCTGGCCCACTATCCATAGCTGACTGAACAGTTGCAGATAGTGCTTAGGCAATAACGTACCTGTCATGGCCATACAATGTTCTATTCGCCAGTATCTATTAATAATCCTTCGTATCGACTTAAAGCGAGAAGACTTCGCACTCTTGTACTTCGTGCTCTCGTCGATGACGAGTTGTCTACAAGCTCTAAGCGCGCCTCGCTGAGAAGTTTCCATCTTAATGAACATCTCTGGCGTCGTAAGAAGAACTTGAAGTTCGCCAGCTGCAAAGCTTTCACACGCAGCCTCGAAGGTAGTGCTATGACCGTGGCCGTAGTCCAAAGAACTGAACTGCTCGAGCTCATCAGTCCATGCATCGTATATGACCAATGTAGGTGCAACCACCACCGCGTGAACCTTTTCCACAGGTGTGTTATCCAACCATTTACATATCGCATAAGTCTTCCCCGCTCCTGGCTTGCAAGCCAATAACATTGAATGGCCTTGACGAGCCAAACGTATAAATCTCAATTGCCATGAATAAGGTTTCATGTCAACAGATTAAGTATATCTTCAATGTCAGCTTCATCATCCAGGATACTAACCCACTGACCTTTGTTACTTAGATAATTATGCTGAGCAGTCTGTGCAGGTCTAGGCTTCAGATCCTTGCGTTTGACCTCTACGTGTATACACTCACGCACGTTATTAATTATCAGTTGATCTGGGTTATTACGTTGCCCAGGAATCTGATCAAGCTTGTACGTAATATATCCACGCTTCTTTGCACGCTTAACAAGTTCTGCTTCAATCTTTGCTTCAATCTTACTCATAACGTTTCCTTTAGTGTTTCGTATGTTGCCATACTTATTTCAACAGAGTACAATAGTACTGGATTAGCATCTCCATAGTCTTTTATAGAACGCAACAGCCAGTTACCAGGTGTCTCATCCGAAACACAGTTTGCAATCCTAGGTTCCCTAGTACACAAGTTCATTTGATATGTTATTAAATAAAACGCATTCATTTTTTATACCTCGTATCGACCCAACCTTCAGCCTCCAGTGGCAGGGTCTTACACCAACCTGGAGCCTTCTTCATAATAGCATGCATCAGTTTAGAGGCTTTCGTTCCTGCTGCTTCGCGGACTTCCG
>QNDS01000220.1 GCA_003644925.1 Candidatus Fermentibacterota bacterium | reverse complement strand
CGAGTTCCACGCCAACATCATTATTCTCAGTGAAAAGGATGGCGGCAGGAAGAAGCACTTTAAGACCGGATACCGTCCCCAGTTCTATTTCCGTACAACCGATGTTACTGGTGAGATCGAACTTCCCGAAGGCCGCGAGATGGCCCTCCCCGGTGACAATATCGATGGAGTAAAAGTCACTCTTATTACTCCTATAGCCCTGGAAGAGGGGCTCCGTTTCGCTATTCGTGAAGGTGGCCGTACAGTAGGTCATGGACTAGTAGACAAGATCGAAACTTAGACAGGATATAAAGTGAGGGTAATTATAACGCTCGCCTGCCAGGAATGTAGACAGCGCAACTACAGCACAACGAAGAACCGCACTACGGATACCGGCAGAATGGAAATGAAGAAGTATTGCAAGTTTTGCAATAAGCATACCCTTCACAGGGAAACGAAGTAATCTATTCTCAGTAAGTTGCGCAGGGTCGTAGCACAATTGGTAGTGCACCGGTCTCCAAATCCGGGGGTTGAGGGTTCAAGTCCTTCCGGCCCTGCCATCATCCTCAGAGGGAATAAGGCTCAAAGGAAGAGGGCATATTATGGCTAGCAGGCAGGCCCGGGACGGTAACTTCATTGTAAGGGGTATCAAGACTGCCATCAGATTCCTTATTGAAGTCAAGGCAGAACTGACGAAAGTTACGTGGCCGACAAAAGAAGAAGTCATTTCATCAACATGGGTTGTTCTTTTCGGAGTGGGAATAACAGCAGTATGGGTATTTGCCGCTGATCAGGCATCCGCTATTATGATAAACGGCCTCATAAGGCTGATTCACTAGAAGCCGACAGCTGCAGTTCAAAAAGGACAGGATTATGGTTGAAGAAGAAACCACTGAACAGGAAATAGTTGAAGAAGAGATCTCAGGTGAGGAAGAGGATAACAGTAAATTTGCCTGGTACGTGGTAAATTCATTCTCCGGGTATGAGAAACGTGTCATGAAATTTCTGGAGGGACAGCTCAGCAGGAAATATCCTGACTGTATAGGAGAAGTACTCATTCCGACTCAGGAAATTACTTCAAATGTAAGGGGAAGGAAGACATCCCGGAAGAAAAAACTCTATCCGGGTTACGTTTTCGTTCAGCTTGATCTGAGCCCCGAGATTATCATGGACATCCGGTCCATGAGCAACGTCAGCGGTTTTCCACCGATGAACCAGGGAAATCCCGTACCGTTGACCGATGACGAGATCAGCCGTCTGAAAGGACAGGCTGATGGTTCGAGCAAAACGAAGATTGTAAGGGTACCGTACTCGGTAGGACAGACTGTAAGAGTTACAGAGGGCCCGTTCAATAATTTTACCGGGGTTGTGGAATCGATCAATCCCGAGCGCGGCAGGGTGAGGGTAATATTCACCATTTTCGGCCGCAAAGCGCCTGTGGAGATTGATTTTTCACAGGTTCGTCAGGTCTGACCTAAGGCCGAACTTAACTTGAGATGGAATGATCCGTCTCATTTTGGAAATGCTGCTGTAACCAACATGGGGAGGTTATTGCGGCAATAGGAAGGAGTACTTACCATGGCTAAGAGGATTCTAGGTATGGTAAAGCTTCAGCTGCCCGCAGGGCAGGCAACACCGGCTCCACCCGTAGGTCCCGCTCTGGGACAGTATGGAATCAACCTTGCCGGTTTCTGTAAGGAATTCAATGCCCGAACCCGGGGGAGCGAAGGACTTATTATACCTGCGGTCGTAAGCGTCTTTAAAGACAGAAGCTTTACTTTTATTCTGAAGTCCCCTCCAGCTGCGGTTCTTTTGAAAAGAGCTGCCGGTCTGGCGAAGGGATCTCCAGAATCCAACCGGGAAAAAGTTGGTACGGTTACTACGGAGCAGTGCCGCGAGATCGTTAAGCTCAAGGAGAAAGATCTCAATGCTGCATCCATGGAGGCGGCGGTTTCCATGATCGCGGGTACCGCAAGGAGCATGGGTCTGGAGGTTGTGGATTGATATGGCACGAATGAGTAAAAGATTCCGCCAGGTCCGCGAGAGTATGGATAAAGATAAAAAATACACACTTGATGAAAGCTGTGAGCTTATCAAGAAACTTGCAACTGCTGGTTTTGACGAGACTGTTGAGATTGCCATCTCGCTGAACGTTAATCCCAAGTATGCCGAACAGATGGTCAGAGGATCATGTGTTCTGCCTAATGGTACAGGTAAAATTGCCAGAGTTGTGGTTTTTGCTACGGGAGAGAAGGCTGATCAGGCAAAGGAAGCTGGAGCTGACTTTGTCGGTGATGAAGATCTGGCTACAAAAATCCAGGGTGGATGGCTTGACTTCGATGTGGTGATCGCCAGTCCCGACATGATGAGAACAGTTGGTAAACTAGGAAGGGTACTGGGGCCGAGAGGTCTTATGCCCAACCCCAAGATAGGAACGGTTACCGAAGATGTTGCGGGAGCGGTTGCAGAGGCCAAAGCCGGAAAGATCACCTTCAGGGTGGACAAGACCGGCAACCTTCATGTACCGGTGGGTAAAGCCAGTTTTGAGAAGGATGCCCTGGCGCAGAATGTCATGTCCTTCTACGAGAAGGTCCTGCAGCTCAGACCGTCAACCGTTAAGGGACTATACATGAAGAACATATCAGTTTCGTCCACAATGGGACCCGGAATAAAGATCGATGTTAACGATCTACGGGCCAAGATGCGATAGGTGGTGATATACAGATGGCTGTTTCAAGAAAGCAGAAAGAGGACGTTGTAGCCACCCTCACTCAGGATCTGGGCGAAGCAGGATCGGTCATACTGACTGATTTTACCGGAGTCAATGTTCAGACAATGACTGAACTCAGAAGTCAGATGCGTGAGAACAATGTTAACTTCACAATTGTCAAGAACACACTTCTCCGAAGAGTCTTCAGTGATATAGAAGTTAAGGATGATGAGGGTATCTATGCGATGATGGAAGGTCCGACAGCGCTGGCATACGCCGCTGATGAAGTCCTTCCCATAAAGATCATCAAAAAATTTGCTAAGGATCACAAAGGACTTCCGCGGGTCAAGGGAGGCTTTGTGGCAGGTGAGACTTACGAAGCCGGCAAACTGATGCGTTTAGCCGATATTCCTTCGAGAGATGAGCTTATTGCAAAGTTTATGGGCTCTGCCCGTTCGCCTCTGCAGGGTTTCGTTTCGGTAAGCAGTGGAATAATCAAGAAATTCTTCTATGCAGTTAATGCAATACGGGAGAGCAAGGAAAACTAATAAGAGTGGCGGAACCCCTGACGGGTACTGCAGCAAATGGAGGAAAAAATGAGTGATCTCAAAAAGGCTGATATCATAGAAGCCATTTCAAGCATGACTGTTCTGGAACTTGCCGAACTCGTTGAAGAGATGGAAGAGAAGTTTGGTGTATCGGCAGCTGCACCGGCTGCTGCTGCAGTGGCAGCGCCGGCTGAAGCAGGCGGCTCATCGGAAGAGAAGACCGAGTTCGATCTCATCCTTGTAGACTTCGGTGCGAAAAAGATCCCCGTTATCAAGGTAGTGAAGGATGTTCTTGAGCTGAACCTCAAGGAAGCCAAGGAACTCGTGGATAACGTTCCTTCCAAGCTCCGTGAGGAAATGGACAAAGATGAAGCCGAAGCCCTCAAGAAACAGCTTGAGGAAGCTGGAGCAACAGTCAAGCTTCAGTAGCATCCAGCAGTGAATTGCGGCGGGGGAGGCAAAACTTCTCTCGCCGTTCGTACCGTACTGAATTGAAATCGTTTTATCGTAAATTCACTTCCTAACAGGCGTGAGGAGTGATCAGGTGAAGGTTAACAGACCTGTAAAGAATTATTCCGAAGTACAACCGGTAATAGACATACCGGATTTGCTAAAAATACAGAGAGAATCTTTTAACAGATTTCTGCAGGATGATGTTCCACCGGATGAACGTCTTCCTCAGGGTCTTCACAAGATTTTCCAGGATACTTTTCCCATCGAGAGCAGCAACCGCGAATTCTCGCTGGAGTACGTCTCTTACGAACTGGGTATACCAAAGTACACGGTTCAGGAGGCTATGGACAAGGGACTCAGTTATTCTGTACCACTGACAGCCCTGCTTAGACTTGTTTTCAGAAATCTTATGGATACTGAGAATGGCAAACCTTCCCCTGATTCCTGGAAAGTTTCCAGGATCATAGACCAGTCAGTATTTCTAGGGGAACTTCCCCTCATGACAAAAGCCGGATCCTTTGTGATAAACGGAGCTGAAAGGGTTATCGTAAACCAGCTTCATAGAAGCCCTGGAGTATTCTTCGAAGAAACGACCATGCAGCGGGGTAATAGAATCTACAAATCCAGAGTTATTCCTCTTAGGGGATCCTGGCTGGACCTGAAGCTTGATCACAACGATATCATCTATGTGAACATAGACAGACGTCCAAAAAGAATCCCGGTGACAATGCTTATTCGCGCTCTTGGTCTTGGTTCGGACAGAGAGATATTATCAAGCTTTTATCCGAAAGTAACAAAAGATCTTGAGGCTGCTCTTAAAAGCCGTTCTAAAGCTATCGAGCTTATCCTCAAATCCTTTGCTGAGGATATCATTGATCCTGAGACTGGTGAACTCCTGGCTCATTGTGATGAACCAGTGGAGAGTATCGACAAGATTGAAAAGCTTGTTGAGCATGGCATCAAAAAGGCTGATTTCCTGGCGCCGCGTATGGAAACCAACGATTATGACGGTATCAGGAAAACCCTGGCCAAGGAAGCCACATCTCTGGGAGCCGGAATCGAGAAGAATGAGGATTCGGCAACAATGTGGATTTACGAAGCGCTCAGGGGTACTGATGCGCCTAATCTGGATCACGCGAGAAGCTACCTCAGATCCATGTTCTTTGATTCGAAACGCTACAGCCTCAGTGAGGTTGGAAGGTACAAGCTTAACGAACGTCTTAATATATCCACTTCTATGGAGAAGCTTACCCTCACCGTTCCTGATATGGTTGCCATTGTTGAAAACCTTATCAAGCTTCGCGAGGGCAGAAATACCTCTGACGATATAGACCATCTCGGAAACAGGAGAGTCAGAACGGTTGGAGAGCTTCTGGGTCAGGAATTCTCAAAGGGACTCAGCCGAATGGCAAGAACCATACGGGACAGAATGGGACATCAGGATCGCGAAAAACTGACTCCCCATGATCTTGTGAATTCAAGGACACTGTCCAGTGTGATAAATACTTTCTTCGGTTCAAGTCAGCTTTCACAGTTCATGGAGCAAACCAATCCTCTTGCTGAGCTTACTCACAAGAGAAGGACAAGTGCTCTGGGGCAGGGCGGTCTGACAAGGGAGAGGGCTGGTTTTGACGTGAGGGATGTGCATCATACACACTATGGACGCATGTGCCCGG
>QNDS01000219.1 GCA_003644925.1 Candidatus Fermentibacterota bacterium | reverse complement strand
GGATATGTAGCAGGAGATAACGTCCCGGAACTCTCCACGACCGGTCATGGAAAGGACTTCCCGAGGAATGAACTTGTCCTGACTGACCCGAACCGGAGTATCGGGAACAACTTTGGCACCTATTACCGGAGCGGAGAGAAGCGAGTAGAGATGGCTGGTTTTCTTTGTATATGTCACGTCAGCTGAGTCAGCAATTTCAGACAGGATCGTCTCATCAAGGATCACTTCTCCTTTTGCCGCATGCTGCTTGTTCTCAGTGCATCGCTTAATCGCCTCCCCACCAAAATAGTACGCATTCTGCTGTTCATGCGGGATAATCCCCCATGTGACGGGACCATGGGACAGACCGATTCTGACGGATAATGCGAACGAACCAAATTTAGTCTGCTGTCCACCTTCATCCTTAAACAATCGCTGAAGGTTAAGTGCAGCCGACAGGGCATCGATGATTGTAACCGTATCGGAAGGGAAAACAGTTGTGAAGGCATCTCCGGCGAAGGAAGAAACAAATCCCCCTTGTTCATATATAGCATTAATTGCAGGGGTGAAAACACGGTTAATGACATTCGCAGATACCTCTGCGCCTTCCTTGCCATTGTACATCAATGATTGTGTCATTGCGGTGAACCCGACGATGTCGAGGAACATCGTTGTGGCGTGAAGATCACCTTTTAACTGGTTATTAGCAAATTGCTCTAAAATGAAGATAGGGATTAAGCGGTGCATATAGAACCCTCCCGTTAAACTCCGCATTTATAGAAAGAGAATCTTCCTTCTTTTATTTCTGCTTGGTATATACACATATAATTCTTGTTGTCGTAGATATGTATACAAGGCGGACATCAAGCTGAATTACGGAGGGGGGATTAATGAGTACAGGTAAAGCTGCTGACTACAATGTTTACCGTTTACTGCAGAAGCATCTGGATAGGCAGGCGGTTGGCTTCCCTGCAGCCAGGTCAGGAGCGGATATTCGCTTTCTCAAGAGAATGTTCACTCCCGAGGAAGCGGAGCTTGCATTGCATCTTTCCTACCGCCCCTCGTCTCTTCAAATTATCATGCAGACCGCTTCGGGCGAATACACAGAGGATAGAGCTGCCCAGCTGCTCGGCAGCATGTCTATGAAGGGTGCGATAGGCTTCAAGAAGAGGGACAACGAGGATTGCTGGTTTGTTCTTCCCATGGTGATAGGAATGTTCGAGGCACAGGACGGCTGTCCGACTGCAGATTTCCTGAAAGATGCCGGCGAATACATGAGTACTTTAGCTTTCGGCAAATCCATTCTCGCCACGGACCCACCTCAAATGAGAACAATCCCGATAAACGTCAGCATCTCACCTGAGCATAATGTAGCGACTTACGATCAGATCAGTCTGCTTATCGGAAATTCTCCGGGACCATTCGTGGTGCTCCCCTGCATCTGCCGGGAAAGCCGGGCTATTGCGGGAGAAGTGTGCGAAGTGACATCCCGAACCGAAACCTGCTTTGGAATGGGGAGTATGGCAGCGATGGTTCTTCGCCGTGGTCATGGGCGGGAGGTGAACCGGGAAGAGGCTCTCAGTATTCTGCAGCAGAATCAGGACGATGGTCTTGTTCTGCAGCCATCAAATGCGCAGCATGCCGAATTCGTCTGCTCATGCTGCGGATGCTGCTGCGGTATGCTAAGGATGCAGAAGATGCTGCCCCATCCGATAGATTTCTGGGTGACCAGCTTTCAGGCGGAGATCAACAGCGATCTCTGTACAGGATGCGGCATCTGCGTGAAGAGATGCCAGGTAGACGCTGTCACCCTGAAGGGCTCTCCCGCAAAAGCGTTAATCGGTAGGACCCGATGCATAGGATGCGGTCTCTGCGTTCCAACCTGTCCGGTGGATGCGATACGGCTCGTTTCCACAGAACAGAAGACCGAGCCCCCGATGAACGAGGAGGAACTCAACGATACGATAATGTCGAACAAGAAAGGTGCGGCGGGCAGGTTCCTCATGTTCCTGAAAATCATGCTCAGGATGAGGAAATAAACTAAATCTTCCAGGAACAGATCTCCTGATCCTATCAAACATCAAGCCCTCATTTCTAACAGATACACCAGAAGTAAGTCCTGCTGCCTGCCATCAATCTGCATAAGCAGACAGGTAGAGTCAAACGACATTCCGGACCTGATCCTGCACTATAACACAGCTTGTTTGCAATGATTTAAATATGTAGAATATAATCGGTTGTGAGTATGATTCTGAAGTATATGCGTATTTGCGAGGGGAGGTAATATGCTGCGTGTCAGCTTGATTTCTATAGTTGTTTTTATGCTTGCATGTTCGGGCTCAACGGGGCCATCATACCCGGAGTATTCAATGATATACATTATAGATACTGGCACCGGAACCATATCGGATGAAATCGATATGAATGCAGGCATCTCTTACATATCCATTTCACCTGATGGAAATTACCTGTACGTTGTTCAGTATTCGGAGGACGATATAGTTCAGGTGGATTGTCTCACAAATTCAGTGAGTGGAAGTCTGAGTCTGGGATCATACGATTGGTGCATTGATTTATGCTTGAATGATCAGGGCACTGAACTCTACGCCAATTATGGCGGTATGATATTCATCGTTGATGTGCCATCTCTAACGGTCAGAGATTCCGTTTATTCTGATATTGCGGGCGTTGGCAGGATTACACACAGGCCCGGGACTGATCTGCTTTACGCATCTTTCTACCAATCATCCAGCCTTACCGGGATTTATGTGATTGATGTTGCTCAATGTGAGGTTATTAATACACTTGATTACAGAACGTCGAATATTGTCTTTTCTGAAACAGGGAATGACCTTTACATTTCCGACGAGACATCGATCAAACGCCTTGACCCAGACCTCGGCACCCAGCTTGCATCGTTCGATGTAAATAACGCCTTCTCTGAGATATGTTTCGATCCCGTCTCTAATACGGTTTATGCCTCCCGGTCTGATCCCTACAGCACCGAAAGGGGAGTAATCTCCCTTGATGGAAGCTCATTATTATTGCAGGATTCAGTGAACATCAATTATGATGTAAGCATCATATGCCATCTTCCGGTGAAGGATAACCTTTACCTGGGAATCACAAGTGCTTTGAACAGCGATAAGGTAATGGTGCTTGACCTTCCAGGTCTGGAAATAATCAATGAGATCAGCGTTCCGGAAGGTTTGACGGATATGGTAGCTGATCCGTCGGGTGATTACGTTTACTGTAGCCTTGAATACGCAGTAGATATTTAACTGGAGCCTGATTGATCAGGTCCATACCTGAGAGGATTAATATGGCAATGGTAAAGTGTGCCTGGTGCGGCGGAAAGGGAATCGACGACGTTAAGCTCAGTTCCCCCTGCAATGTATGCAACGGTGATGGATACGTTAACGTTCCCGATCCTCCAACAGAATGTGGTCGATGCGGCGGTACCGGGAAGATAATTGACAGTTTCAATAATGAATCTGTAAAATGCTCCGGTTGCAGCGGGACCGGCTGGGCCAGATAAAGGGGATCAGGCAAACACCGTGCCCAGAGCGTCAGATTGACGTTGAATGAGTTATGCAAGTATTATCTGTTCAGAACAAAGGAATGGTTATCCCGCAGCAGGTAGCATAATTAACTCCGCGAGGTGATTTCTCGTGGAATACAATGAGGAGGGATCCGATGAATCGCATAAAACTGCCCCTGTTGATAGTCACTTGTGTAGCAGCAGGCTTCATGGCCTGCGGGGGAGATGAGCCCCAGGCGGAACAGCAGATCGAGGAACAGATCGAGGAACAGGTCGTAGAACAGGTTGAAGTCATTGAGCCTGAAATGACCGAAGAAGAGATGATCGCCTGGGTAATGGAGAACTGCATCTGCCCTCAGTGCCCCAGCTGGATTCCCGAAGCCGCCGAAAAAGGCGAGGGTGGTTACTGTGCCGTGGGTAGGAGCGCATGCATAGTCGAAGAGGTTGGGTGTGTCTGTCCTGAATGTCCCGTAACCCTTGAGAAGGGTTTACTGTGGGGCTACTACTGCACCCGGGGTTCTGCCGAGGAGATGATGGCACAAGACGAGTAAACACCAGTTCGACCAGCTATACTGCTCCGACAGACAACTTGAGAAGAAATGTCTAGCCTTTTGATTTCGTTCCCTGACCGCTATCACACCACAGACATAAGGAGCAAATCATGATTCTAATCAGGAAGTTGCACCGATACACAGGTATCACCATCGCACCGTTTGTGTTATTGCAGGCGGTTACCGGGTTCCTGCTACGGATGGATAGCATTCAGCGCAATGTGCGTCTGTTGCATAACTGGTCGCAGGTCAGCAAATACGTCGCATTCGTACTTGCGATCGGGCTCGCATTCATGGTGATCACTGGCAGCATCATCTACATTCAAATGTGGCTCCAGAAACGAAAGCGCGCCATCCGCAAACGGCAGGCGGCGATGGTTAGTGAGCCTTCGAAAAGAGAAGATGTGGATTAAGCCGGGCTACCCGCCCGTTTCCCTGCCTGAAATGAGAATCTATCAGGATCTGAGGGAGTTACTAAGGGACTAGCGATGCGGGCGCTGATCAATTCATGCCAGACTGGCCGCCAGCTGCGCGAAGGATTGCCTGGGTCTCCTCGGTGAGAGCCAGGTCATACGGGGTCTGGCCATTATTGCTGACTGCGTTAACCTCTGCGCCATACTGAAGTAGTAATTGCACTATTTCGGGGTTGCCCATTGCGACGGCAAAGAAAAGATATGTCTCGCCATGCTCGTTCCGCCATTCAAGATCTTCCCCACTTTCTATAAGCATGCGGATTTCATCAATCTGAATTGCGAAAATCGCCATCAAGAGCGGTGGAACTGCAAATTCGGGTCCCGAGGGTATCTCACCTGACGCTGTGCGTGCTCCTGCCGCGAGCAGAACATCCAGGGTGTTTTGAGAAAAACCGACGAGCTCGATGGCTGTCATGCCCATATCGCTGACAGCATTCACATCAGCTCCGGCGCTTATCAGTAACTCAACGATATCGGTCCTCCCCAGGGCAGCTGCAAAAAAGATGGGAGTTTCACCGCTTTGGTTTCGCCATTCAAGAATACCAGTGTTACGTCCCTGATCGATAAGCCAGTTGATCTGTTCCATGTCTCCGTTGATTATCGCTGGTTCCAGTGCAGGATACACGGTGGAATGACTGACAAACTCCAGTCGGTCCAGCGAGTACTTCAGCAAAGAATAATTCGGGATGTGTGTCCCCCATCTGCTCCGTCTCTGATACCGATCTGTTTGAAGGCTGATTCCGAAAACAATCAGCTGATCCCCTCCCGAGTCCACAGCGAACGTTGGCATGTCAAGACCGTAGGCCAGAGCCGGCATGCTTTGTGG
>QNDS01000218.1 GCA_003644925.1 Candidatus Fermentibacterota bacterium | reverse complement strand
GTGCTCCCCTGTAGCAATGAAAATATCCATTGCACCTGTGGAGTTTTCAGCCAGAAGAGGTCCGGTCAAGGGCAGACAGCCAATATCTGTCTCCCATTCGGGCATTTGCATTAATAGTGCTATCGAAATGAGAATGGACAGAGACATTGAAACCTCGACTTATCTGATATATTTTCTCAAATATACTAGTTTTTCCAAGTTCAATTAATCAACACCGCATCCATCCATTCCCTGTCACTGTGAATCGCGTTCATGAGCTTGACTCTTGAACAAATTTACTCAATAATTATATTCTGCGGTAATAGATATTGCCTGCTTGCTCTAGAGAAGTTTAAGAAATGGAGAAAATATGAAGTACCATATATTTACTGGTCTTCTTCTTATATCTACTGCTATTCATGCCGGTTCTCTTCCCTTTTCGCACTCCGGTGTTCTGGATTGTCCGGATGCGTACGTGCTGCAGCATACAGAAGTAGAAATAGAACTTTCAGCTTCAATGTACTCCGTTGAAGATACCTCAGGAGCTTCCAACAGTGAATTCATGATCACCGGACACCTTGATATAGGTTTGTTTAAATACGGTCAGATCGGAGTCTCCTTCCTGGGCGATGGCGGAATCGTTGGAGATGTAAAATTTGCGGTGCTGCATGAGGGAATTGCGGTTCCCGCATTCGCGATAGGGCTTGAGAATATCACAGGAGAAGAATACGTTGACTGCTTCAAAATAGATTCCGCCGGTGTTGAGCAGTTTTATCCTTACGATCATGCGCAGAACTGGTCTGCATACGGTGTTGTATCTAAAGACCTCAGATATGTGCTGGGAATCCCGGCAACAGTAAATCTGGGCATTGGTATAGGCCGTTTCGTCGGGATAGTTGATTCAGGGGCTATGGGTATTGGAAGCTCTATATCCCACGGGCTTTTCGGGTCAGTAGTCTATTACCCCTCCGAAGAAATCTCTGTTGCTCTGGAACAGGATGGACGAGATCTGAATCTCGGGGCATCGTACGATATCAACGATTACATTACAGTACAAATGGCGTGGGCCGAATTGGAGATGACGATCTTCCCCCCTTCAGGTCAGAACAAGGCCGATATCATGCAGAATTCTAAAGTTACATTTGGGATTCAATCAAGATTCGGACCCATCTTAGGCGCCGGACAGATCGCTCTTGAACGTGAACGTCAGCGAATTGAAAGAGCAAGGGATCGCCTGGAGGAACTGGAAGCAAGAAGACGTGCTGCAGAATCTGAGCTTCAGAGACTCCGTGATCTTCTTGAGAACCGCTGAGGGAACGGTCTGTTGATATGAAGCTTCGTTCCTTACTGCTTTTGCTTGTATGTTTTTCAGCACTGAGTGCTCAGACGTCGGATGAATCTCTTGAAATGCCTGAGCCTGCTGATACAACTGAAGCTACAAGCATAGTCCTTGAAAGGATCCTTGTTGAGCTGGCTGAAGTGGAATCTCAGATAGTCAGGGAAGAGGAACGACTTCAGCTTATAATGACAGAGTTGCTGGGGCTTCGAAGGCAGCATGCTATGCTTGCCAGCGCTGAAAGCGCATTCCTTCTTGGTGAAGAGCTTTATTCCACAGGTTCGATTGTCTGGGCAAGAGATGCTTTCGAATCAGTAGTGGATAACTTCCCCAATTCCATTTACTATATAGAAGCTCTGTTCAGGCTTGAACTTATTGCCTTTGAACTGCAGGATTATGAAAAAGCAGTTGAGTACTTCAACAGATTGATAGAAGCCGATCCAGCCTTTCAATTCATTGATCTGGCATACATAGCTGCAGGTCTGTCAACGTACAGCCAGGGGGATTTTGCAGGATCAAGAGGGCTTTATCACTTCATAGCGCCCTCAAGTGAATACTACACACTGGCGGAATACCTCAAAGCGGTTGCCTTTGTTGAAGAAGGCAGTATTGATGCAGCCAAGTCCGCTCTGGAGGGGATAATCAGTGCTACAGGAGCATCCTCGGATGATTCTGATCTGGCAGACAGAGCCAGGATCGCTCTGGCTCAGATACTGGTCGATGAAGATGAGGATTACGAATCCGCCCTCGAGTATTACTCCAATGTTTCACCATTCAGTACCTATTACGATATTGCCATGATCGGGAAAGTATGGACGCTGATGCGTCTTGAGAAGTATCAGGAAGCATACAACTTCGCTGCGATGGTAATGAAGGAGATCCCGAATTCGGAGCTCATTTCAGAATTCGAACTTGCCCAGGCGAATTGCGCTCTGGGTGCTGAGGATCTGGATACTGCTATAAGCATGTACAAAAACCTGCTTGCCGAATACAGTGAAACAGCTGACAACTACGATCTTTTCCTGTCCGGATCATCCCTTACGCAGGAGGAGTTCAGCCTTGAACGGGAGCGCCTTGACAGGATAAGGCTCGGTCTGGTTGAACTCAAGGAGGAAGCCTTCACACAGGGTGATATGGATCTTGTCGAGATCATCACGCGCGAAGAAGAAACTCTGCGGGAACTGTTCAGTGAGATCAGCTATCTCGAAACGATTCTGTCGTTGCCGGTTGAAATGGATACAGAGGACCTGGAGTATCAGCTGAGTGTCCTGATACAGAAGAGCAGAAGCGAGACTGAGATACTTACTCTTGCAGCCGGAGAAATTCACTCCATGACAGAGGTCATGGGAACCGAGGAGGATCGCCAGGACCTTATTACTGTAGAAAATGAACTCGAGAGGATAAGGCTTTCTCTTCAGGATCTTGCATCCAAGTTCGAGGGAGGCATGACCGCACAGCACGACTGGGTACTTGAGACACAGTATGGAATAGCGGTGGCTACTTTCATGGAGCGTGAGCTGAAACGCGATTCAGTTACTTATCTTGGAGCCCATTACAGAAACAGTATACAAGAAGCGCTGGAAGAGGGAGATTCACTGGAAGCTGCTTCCCTTGACAGTTTGAGGTCACTCGAGATAAGCGCCATAAACAGAAGAATCGACGATTCTGCTATTGTATGTGCAGGATATTTTGAGGATTATCTTGCCAGCTATCCCGATTCAAGGTTCATAGCCGACATTCTTGTCCGGCTTGCTCAGCTTTACTACGACATAGACAACCTCTATCAAAGCGAACGGCAGGCAGCAGCAGGCATTGATGAATACATACCTGAGGATTACTCCAGGTCGATAGAGATTTATCAGACTATTCTTACCGAACACTCAGGCAGTGAAGTGGAGGATATCGCATTGTACTCTATGGGGTACTGTCTCGAATCCATGATGGATTTCGAGGGAGCGGTTGAGAATTACAGGAATCTCCTGCAGGACTATCCTCGAAGTGATCTTGCCGCTGAATGCAACATCCGCGTAGGTAATTTCTACTTCGATATTCTCGAGTACGATTCCTCACTGGTTTACTTTCAGAATATTCTGGAATATCCGGACTGCAGCCCCAATCTCTTCCAGCACGGTCTGTACAAGCTCGGCTGGACTCAATACCTGGTCAAGGATTTCAGGAATTCCATATCTACCTTCGCTTATCTTCTGCGGGATGATCAGACCATAGATAGCCTTGGAATCAGCAGAAGGGGTGATATCAGAATTCTAAACGAAGCACGGGAATATATGGCTTACGATTTTCTCGAACTTCATGATATGTCCCCGACTGGTGTACATGTAGCCGTCAGTTTTCTGAGTGAATTCGGTGATTCAGTCACAACCGCAATAGTTATCAGTAAAATGGCGGAGATTTCTGGAGAAATGTCAATCTGGGATACATCCATAGAGGCATATGAGGCTCTCCTTGCAGAAATGCCTTATTCCCCGGACGCTCCTGTCTACCAGCTCCGAATCGCACAGGCTTACGAAGAACTCGGAGATTACGCCCTTGCTGCCAATGCCCGTGATCAGCTTGTTTCAAATTACGGAGAAAGCAGTGACTGGTATTTGAATGTTGGCGATGAATCGGTTTTAGCATTGACCGACTCCCTTCGGGGAACCTCCTTCGAGGAAGCAATACAGTACTATCTGGAGCAGACTGTTGCAATGAAGGATGACCCCGTGGCATTTACGCAGGTCAACTATGCTCTGATCGAAAGAATTGAGAGTTATATCCAGCAGTACTCAGCTTCACCAAAAGTATACGAGTATCAATTTTACCTCGGTGATGCATTCTATCATACCGAGCAGTACATAAAGGCTGGAGACGTGTATTTCGAGGTGGCACTGGACAGCAGTTCCTTCCAGAGACAGGAGGATGCACTCAACAATGCGTTCTCATCCTATCTTATCGCCTACGAACAGGTATTGGGAGTGGACAGCCTTTCACTGCGGGAGAATCTTCGCGAAACGGTTCTTGCCTACACAGATCTTTACCCGAACGGCGAGAACGCCGCATTCTTCCTGTGGGCCGCCGCCCCTAAATTCTACAATGCGGGAGAGTACGATACCTGTAGAGATATGTTCAGTATGATCTTCAATAACTATTCACATTCCGGTTACGAAGCACGGTCGGCCAAGTTCATCGCTGACTCCTACCAGCAGGAGGAAATGTACGCCGATGCTGAGGCATGGTACGGATTGGCAGCGCGTGCCGCTGCGCTCAGCGGAGAGGATCTCGGAGCTGATATCGAGGCTCTTGCCGCCTCTTCCGCCTATAACGACGCAGCTTCTCTCGCAGAAAGCGAGAACACTGAAGATCTGATCGCCGCAGCTGCAAGATGGGAACAGACAGCCCATCAGCACGCTGGGACTGATGTAGCACCCGTTGCTCTTTACGATGCCGCTGAAACCTACGGTAAAGCCGGTTCGATTAACGATGCTGTACGGCTTTTCCAGGAACTGGCTGTAACTTATCCATCATACGAGAATGCTCCAAACGGCCTGCTCAGGGCTGCATACCTGCTGCGGGAGGATGGATTGTTTGTTAGAAGCGCGCAGCTCTACCTTGAAGCCTACAACTCCTTCCCCGGTGCGCCTGATATGAATTCCGCTCTGGCCAGCGCGGCAAAATGCTACGAAGACGGGGACAGGCAGGATCTGGCAGTTGGCGTTTTTCAGCAGATAGTCACAGGCGGAGTGGGCACAGCTGGAACAATTATGGAAGCATACGCTAAGATTGGTGAATACAATTACGACCTGAGGAATTACTCTGTTGCCAGAAGCAATTTTGAGAACTGTATGCTTATATACGACCAGTACCAGGATGGACGAATAAAATATCCGGCAATGTCAGCCTTCATGTTCGGAGAGATGTCCGCTGTGGATTACTATGCTCTTGCACCTGTGAACCCGGAAAATGTTGAATACAAAACACAGCTCTTCAATGGAGCTGTCGCGAATTACAATAGAACATTCACGTATCTTGATGATGATTACGTTTTCAGAGCCGTTCTGAAAATCGGTCAGATCCAGGAAGATTACGCC
>QNDS01000217.1 GCA_003644925.1 Candidatus Fermentibacterota bacterium | reverse complement strand
CTACTCCATTTGAAGGAGAACTTATTTCTCCAGAATCTTTCTCCTGGGATGCTGCATCCCTTGCAACGGGTATTTACTTCCTCCGATTAAGTCAGAGTGAGGATACCGTGATACGAAAAATCACCATAATTAAATAATCAAACGAGATCTGAAGCGAGATGAGATCAAGCTGATCTGGGCCAAAGCAGATTCAGACAGGTATAGCTTCGGATTCATTCTCGGGGATACCGCCTGCTCATGAACACGGCAGCTGCATAGGATGCTGAGTCTGAAGAGCGGTTGCGTCACCCAGGGTAAGCGTGCCCGTTACGGGTTCCCCCAGCCTTTCCAGCGCCATCTCTTCCCGAACAGTATACTTCTGCTCGCTGGCAGGCATTCTTCCATTTACTTGAGCACCTCTATCGTCATATAGTTACAGTAGACTTTTTGCGATCCGTCAGCCCATTGATGTCTGGAATCGTCGACATTTCACCAGTAACTTCAATGTTCGCACAAGTACAGAGAAGTGCAAATCAGAGCCGGGAGAGGGCATGAAAGCTGAATACCTTATAACTGGGGCGACCGGTCAGCTGGGAGCTGCGCTTCAAAAGCTCCTGGGCAGCAATGCAGTGGGAACGGACCTGCCTGAAGTTGACGTTACCGAGCCGGATTCCATCAGAGCAGCTGTAGACAGGATTGATCCGTTGTGGATCATCAATTGTGCTGCCGTAGTGGATGTAGATCTCTGCCAGCGGAAACCAGATCTTGCATTCAAGGTTAACAGGGATGGTGTAAGAAATCTTGCTGTGACAGGCAGAAAACTGCTGACAATCTCCACTGATCATGTTTTCACTGGATTCAAAGGACAGAAAACGCCTTTTCTTGAAGGCGATAGAACCTCACCAGCGAATATTTACGGAGAGAGTAAGCTGCTCGGTGAGGTTGAAGCTCTGAATGCCGACCCTGATAATATCGTTATCAGAACTTCGTGGATGTATTCTTCCATGAAAGGAATGATCCCTTTCTTCTGGAAATCGCTCTCAGAAGATGGAGAAGTCATGGCAGTATGCGATCAGATAGCCTGCCTGACCTTTGCCCCGGATCTTGCAGAAGCAATAATTGATATCATTACGCATGGAGGCAGCGGGTTGTATCACATTGCCGCAGGACCCGGTGTAACGCCGGCGGAGGCTGCCGGAAGACTGGCTGAATCCACTGGCGGTTCCGTTGGTAAGGTGTCATGGTCCGATCTTAACCTTGATGCCCCCAGGCCTGTCTACTCGGAAATAGCTACATCAAGAGGGATACAGATTCCCTCGGTCTGGGATGCAATTGAACGATGGAGAAACTACTATGTCTGATATTAATGCTTACCTGAGGGCAGCCGGGCTTGCACTGGCTTCTTTAGACAGTGCCGTTATTGAACGTGCATCCGATGTGTGCATTGAATGTATTCGTAACGGGGGCACCATATTTTTCTGCGGTAACGGCGGCAGTGCGGTTGATTCACAGCATCTGGCAGGTGAGCTTGTAGGCAGGTTTCGAATCGAAAGAAGACCCATCAGAGCAGTTGCGATAACATCGAACTCAGCTGTGATAACAGCGATAGCCAATGATTACGATTTCAGCGAGATATTTTCAAGACAGATCGAAGCACTTGGAAATTCCGGGGATGTTCTGATAGCCATCTCAACAAGCGGGAATTCGGTGAATGTACTCAAAGCCGTAGAAACGGCAAAGAGCATATCCATGAGAACTATAGGTTTTACAGGTTCTGCGGTCTGCGCATTATCTGATATGACCGATATCTGCCTGAAAGCTTCATCCGGTGAAACAAGCCACATTCAGGAAGCCCTTCTTGTCGCGGGCCATGCCATCTGTGATGCTGTTGAAAAAGCTGCAGCCCTTTCGGAGAGCTCCTGATTTGAAAAAATTCGGGATTTGGAAACATATAGTTCCGGGCGTTATTATTGCCTGTATTGCACTGTATCTCACATACAGAAAAACAGATACGGCACAGCTCCTGTCTGTCCTCAGAGAGATGCAGTGGCCGGTTCTTCTGCTGGTTCTTCTGCCCCTTACCATCAGCTATGTCTTCAGAGTGATCAGATGGAGGTTTCTGCTTTCACCGATTTGTGATGTATCAGCGAGGGATGCTGCAGGCCCCCTGATCACAGGTTTCTTCGTTAATTCACTTCTTCCGGGGCGCGTGGGGGAGATAGTGAGAGCCCTGCTTCTTTCAAGAAAAACTTCTGTGCCCAGAGCAAGTTCCTTCGCGACCGTGGTTCTTGCAAGGATTTTTGACGGACTTACGCTGGCAGCCATGACCCTTATCGTTCTTGCGGTGCTCTGGTCGAAACTTGACAGCACTATAAGACTTGGTCTGATCGCAGCTGGACTTCTTTATATAGCGGTTCTTCTGATGCTTGTTGCACTGCGAAGATGGAGAGAGGGGACGGCAAGGGTTATCTCCGCACCTCTTCGATGGATTGGACTGAAAACTGTATCAGTTCGTTTGGAAAAGCTTCTTATCTCCTTTGCCCATGGACTGGAGATACTCAGGAACTGGAAGGACACCATTCGAGTCAGCCTGTACTCTCTGTGCGTCTGGGGGGCACTGGCCATCTCGGTTATCCCCGTATTCTGGGCAATGCATCTGCAATTCATGTGGTATTATCCTCTGCTGGTCCTGGTTCTTGCCGGGATCGGTATGCTGATACCCACTCCTGCTGGAACCGGTACCGTTCATGGTGCCCTTGTGCTTGTCCTTCCCGGGCTCATCGGGATAACCGTGGAGAATGTAAGAATACTGGCTCTGCTGTTTCATACCACCCAGTTCATGCCGATTATTCTGGTCGGCCTTATCGTTGCAGTAAGGGAGGGACTCACAGCATCCGCGGTCAGCAGTATTGCTGAAAGTGAGGATTCAGACATACAGAATAACGGCTTCGATCCCGCGAAGACACCAGTTATGCCAGATTGACGCAGCAGCAAACTCAATCTTTCCCTTAAAAATGTATGTTATTTACAATATTGCATTAACGTATGCATATTACCTGGAATGTTTATTGCCTTGAGTATACGATGTAAGGAGTTGTAACCGGATGGCAGGCTTTCTTTCTGGAGGAAAAAGGGCTGAAGGATATCCCGGAAAGGGCTTTTTCGGTAAACCGGAACCCCTGCGTAGAGCTGTGGTCAACCGTGAAATATGTATGGGCTGCGGAGATTGCTGCTCCGTCTGCGTTTATCGGAGGATAAGAATTGACAGCAGGGGAAAAGCATACGTTAAGCAGCGCTGCTCCGGATGCGGTGCCTGCATGAATGCCTGCTCTTCCCATGCGATTACCATGATCGATATTGATTGAAAGGGATTACTATGCCAACTTACGAGTACAGATGTAAAGATTGCGGTCACAAGTTCGATGAATTTCATCAGATGAATGATACCTCTGAGAGAAAATGTCCCGAATGCGGAAGTACCGCAGAAAAACTGATCGGAACAGGTTCCGGAATCATCTTCAAGGGCCCGGGATTCCATGCGACCGACTATGCCAAGCCGAAGTGTGCTGAAAAGACGGGCAGCTGCCCCTCCGGCACATGCTGCAGTAATGATTAGCGTTGTTTGTCTCTGGTAGCAGCTTTCACTAAATAGTATATACTAGGCTGCATTTCCTGATTCGATTAAAGGAGGTTCGGTCTGCCGAGAAAGTTACTTCCTGTTTTCCTTATAGCATTATTTCTATCTTGCGGGAACAACGATCCCAACAGTGACGGGGTAACACAGGTTCTCTTCTGGCACGCGATGGGCGGTCCCCTGGGCGAATACCTCGAGGATACCCTCATTACGGAATTCAACGCTACACATCCCGGGATAGAGATCATTCCGGTCAGCATGGGTAATTACAGAGCTCTCTGCCAGAAAATACTGGCCAGTGTAATGGCAGGGGATACACCCGTGATTGCCCAGGCCTACGAAACATGGACATCCCAGCTCATAAGAGGTGATGCTCTCGTTCCGCTGGATTCGCTGATGGAACTTGATTCCTTCGAGATCACCGGGCGCTGGAATGATGATTTCTTTCCCGTTTTCCAGCGCAATAATACCTATGACGGCCGTATCTACAGCTTTCCCTTCAACAAGAGCGTGCAGACCCTTTATTACAATGTTGAAATGATGGACAGCCTCGGGCTGCAGCCTCCCGAAACGTGGGAGGATTACCGGATGGTTCTCATGGCACTTACAAGGGATGGGAATAACGACGGAGACCTGCTTGACGACTGCGATCGCTGGGGAACCGCATTCACTCCCAGTGTCGGGATGTTCGAGAACCTGCTTCTCCAGAGAGGCGGGACACTTCTCAACAGTGACAGCACCAGAACCGCCTTCGCTTCTCAGGAGGGGATAGATGCACTGCAGCTGCTGATAGATCTGATACATACAGACGGATCCGCTAGAATCTCGTCTGGTTATACACACCAGAATGACTTTGCAGATGGTTTGGTCGGGATTGTGCAGGGGTCTACAGTATCTCTGGCTTTCATGGAGGCGAACATGGAAAGAATGGAGGAGAATGGAGAGAGTGTTTTCACTCTTGGTATAGCACCTCTTCCCCGGGACAGGGAACAGGCAGTTGTTATTGCCGGAACCAATGTGATCCTGTTCAAGTCCGATTCTGTCGAGGTGGAAGCCGCATGGGAATTCATAAAATGGTTCACAGAACCCCTGCAGCAGGCAAGATGGAGCGCTGCTACCGGCTATATCCCGGCAACCAGCAGTTCATTGGAATATCCCGAGATACAGGAACGCCTTCAGAAGTACCCCGGATTGATGGATGTAATGCTTCAGGTGGAGTACGCTCAATTCGAGCCGCAGAGAACATTCTGGTACGATGGCAGATTGTTCCTGTCCGAAGCTGTTGAAATCGCGCTCTACGGAAGAATGAGTGCAGAAGATGCTCTGGGAAGGGCTGCAAGACTCGCGGATGCGGAGCTTGGGTCCGAACTGGATTGATTAATGCAAAATTATGAAAGGGGAGACGATGAGAAATAGTTTCCCGGTTCTGATTCTAACAATGTTCATAGGGCTGGCCGGAGCCCAGACGGTAACCATTGAGGAAGCCCGGGAAGACCTCAATGGAGACGGAATACCTGATCACCTGGGTGAGATAATGACTATTGAGGGAATTGCCACCTGCGAGGGGACTCTTTTCTCCACAACAGGTTTGAGTTTCTATGCGCAGGACTCCACTGCGGGTATAAATGTTTACGCTTACAGTTCTGCAAGTCCCGGAACCATAACGGCGGGAGAACGATGGAGGATAACCGGTGAGATCATGCAGTACAACGGTCTTGTTGAGATATCTCCTGCATCATCATCAGATTTTGTTTACATTGATACACCCGGAGTACCCGAGCCGTTTCTGCTCGGTCTGAATCAGGGAGTCAGTGAGG
>QNDS01000216.1 GCA_003644925.1 Candidatus Fermentibacterota bacterium | reverse complement strand
GAATGATGTAATACGTTCATAATACACTCAACTCATTCAATATATTATATAAAAAAGCCCTTATGCCTTTTGGTATAGGGGCTTTTTTGTTTGCTGCTTTTTCTTACTGTTGAATATCTTGACAAATTACAGATAAACAAGATAATAATTATTTTATCAGAAAGTTATAAACTCGTAACACTTCAGCTTTTTGAAAAGAGCATTTTAATAATTCAGTGTAATTCCGTGGTGAACTATTACCAAATTTGGAGCATTTTATGGATTATTGTATAAAATTCCGGTTGGTTATGTATTTATGCGTGTTTGCTGTAATTAGTGTTTTTCCATTTAGCTCTTGTGCTGAGGAAAGCGAAACTTCAGTCGAACACGAAGCAGGTGTTTACTACTCCATCCAAAAAGGAGATACGCTCTGGGATCTTTCACATCGGTTTCTTGATTCACCATGGCAATGGCCTGATATGTGGAGTGAAAACAGCCAAATCGCCAACCCTCACCGTATTTATCCGGGTAATCGCATACGTTTGTTTCAGCGTAAAGATGTAGCAAGATGGGTTGACACAGACTTGGATAAGGAAGTCGTAGAAAAAAAGGACCCTCTATATTATTTTTATCCTTCAATAGATAAAATTGGGTTCATTAAGAAAGAACCGGTCACTCACCGGGGGACTATCATCGAAGTCAAAGATGATAAAAAAATAATCAGCAAAGGTGACTTGGTATATATACGGCCGAATGAAGACACATCTTTTATCCCGGGCAATAAGTTTACAGTATATAGAACTTTGAAACCATTAAGGGAGAGGAGGACAAATTCTTATATTGGGATACAGCATTATCTGACAGGCATTGTTGAAATTACAAAAATTGAGCCAAAATTTGCCGTAGCCAGGGTTGTTCAGTCCTTCAGGTCTATTGAAGTCAATGATCTGTTAATGCCTTATGTAAAAAGGTCGCCAAAAATTATACTGACTGAAAGCAAGAAAGAACTTAAAGGTAAGATAATTGTATCAGAGGAGCATGCAAGTATCATAGGAGATAACACGGTTGCATTTATAGACAAAGGAAACAAAGACGGTGTAAAGCCTGGACAAATGTACACTATATTTTATCAGGAAAAGAAGCGGCTTGATCCGAAAACAAAAGGAGATGTTTACTTAACTCCGGTTTATTTCGGCACATTAATTGTTCTTCATACTGAAGAAACAACATCAGCGGTTTTTCTTACAAGTGCTGAAAAAAGTATTTATCCTGGTGCGGATATTCATTTGACCGAGCCCTAATACAAAACGGTTATTTTATGAAAAGAACTAAAAGCGCCTGAGAAAGACACTGAAAAAGAGTTGCTTGACTTTGATTCCTTATGGAATTATAAAAAATTATATAAGTAGCAGAAGTACTGGAAGGAAAACTATGATAATCGCTCAATTTAGGCAATAGATACTTGCTATTCAGGAAAGAATAATGAAAAAGTCATTAATATATATACTTTCCATAATTTTTTCTATTGTGCTTTGCAGCCAGGTTAAGGCCAGAGTAACCGGAGTGTGCTCAAACTGCCACACCATGCACAACAGCCAGGGTGGGGCTCCGATGGCCTTCCAGATCAATGCGGGATATACGGGATACATATCAGCCGTATCCCCGAATCCGCAACTTCTACTCACTGGTTGTGTTGGTTGTCATACAGCGCTTGGTGGAAGCACATGGAAGGATCCGGTCACAGGGGCGCCCATAGTTTATAACACGGGAGCACCAACTAGCTGTCTGGCCGGTGGCAATTTCTACTGGGTAGCCAATGGTGCCGACGCCAAAGGTCATAATGTCTCCGGCATAGCAAGCCAGGATGAAGCAATTACCACGGCTGAAGGCGCTCCTGGCGGGTCTGGCTGCGGCGGTGGCAGTTGTCACGACACTCTGGCTCTAGTGACCACCACAGGCCTTTTAGTTGCGCCAGGCGGCTGTCAGGGCTGTCATCTTAATGTAATGCACCATGCTAATGATGGAACCGGTACAAAGTATGTGGATAGCGCGGTTAAGGGTTGGTACCGCTTTCTATCAGGACATATGACTGCTAATAACAGCGGCGTTAAAGGGATAGAAGATAGAGACTGGGGTTACAACGATAGCAGTAGCGAGCACAATGAGTATTTAGGGGTTGCTGTAGATAAAACGGGCAGCACTTCTCTCACAAATGGCAGCATGACCGCCTTTTGCTGTGGCTGTCACGGGGATTTTCACACAGAACAAGACTCAAGCGGAATCTGGATCAGGCACCCCTCGGATACGGTGATACTGAATAGTGGGGAATATAGCAATGCCTTTGGCGCAGATGGTAGTGGCTACGGCATCTACAATCCCGACATTCCCGTGGCCCGGCCCAGCCCTCAGACGACAGATCCGAACTTGGTATACATTGGCACAGACATGGTCATGTGCCTCTCTTGCCACAGGCCTCACGGGAGTCCGTATTATAAGATGCTGCGGTGGAATTATGATAGTACAAGCCTTACAACAGCATTGGAAGGGTGTAATGTTTGTCATGCGTCGAAGAATTGAACAAATGGACTGTTCCGTAAAATCTGGGAGGCATAATGAATAAAATGAAAACAATATTTTTATGCCTGGTATTTCTTATGTTTCTGGTGGGTGGTGTCAGTTATGCAGGGACTTATCTTGATTCGGCCCATGGCAATAGCACCCACGGTGTAAACCGTATATCTACCACTCAATATGCAACCGGCCACTGCGGTCACTGCCACGAGCAGCATGCCAGCATCGGCGGATCACAACCAGATCCAAAAGACAGCACACCCGTTCCTGATAACTATTTGCTATTTGATGCAAACCACACCAGCCAGACCGTCAATTTCTGTTTCGACTGCCATCGTGGTCCCACTGGGGGATATCAGACAGGAGGCCTTATTAACCGGAGTTACAGCTATCGTGCTGGCGGGTGGACAAGTGATACCCTGGACGATATTCTTGAAGCATTTACGTATGGTCCACCCACTTCGATTACCAGTTCATCACATAGTCTGGATGATATAAGCACATTCATTAATGGCAAATGGGGATATACTGCAAATTCCAATCCCTGTGCTGCCTGTCACAATCCCCATGTTGCCCAGGGAGATCCCGAAAACCTGCAGAACAGCGCAAAAACCACTATCACAACAAGGGGCTGGCCTGTGACGCTGCCAAGCAAGCACGGAAGTCTGGTTGCTGCTGACATATTATGGGGTGACGGTAGCGGAGAGAAAATGAGTGATTATGCCGGCTACACATATCAGGCCCCTTATCGCAGCGGTGGAACCACTGTGCCATATAAGTACGAGCCAGATGGTTCTGAGACAACCACAGATGGCTCCAACCTGACTGACTATGTCACATTCTGCACCGGCTGCCATCATTATTCACCCATACTACCTGTTAGTACCAGGTTGGGTAACCTTAGGGATATCAACTGGGGTGCCACCGGTGATTATCACGGCAAGAAAGATGGCGTGGGGGGTGAGGAAGCTCCTTATACCGCTGCTACAAATTATGTCCTGGCCTGCACTGACTGTCATGAGCCGCATGGTTCCCCTAACTATTGTTATTTAATACGAAAAGAAGTAAACGGTGGTACCACTGATTTTAGCGGCGATACGCGGGCGGCCTGGGACAGCCTGTGTGATCGGTGTCATACCACTAAGTTGGCGACACCTTACTGCACGGGGGACAACAGTGGCACACTGCTTTGTTCCGGCTGCCATTCCCACGGGTCAAATTTTTGACCGGATCCTTGATGCTATCTGAAATTTCTTCTGGAATAGAATATGGTTAGTTTGTGGAATGACGTTGAGGCAAAAGCTTTCTTAAATGATCCATTGCAGCTAAGGGTTTATACTTCCAGACTGTTAGGCCTGGAGCCCGAGCTGGTTTTACATGGCGGAGGCAACACCTCGGTTAAGGTTAAGAAAGAGAATATCTTTGGGGATATCGAAGAAGTTCTTTATGTAAAAGGAAGCGGAGTGGATTTAACAGATGTACAGCCTGCTGGATTTGCTCCTGTCAAACTTGAAGTTCTTAACAAAATGGGCTCGCTGGAGAAGCTTGATGAAGCCGATCTGCTCAGACTTCAAAGAACTTCAATGATTGATCCTGACTCTCCCAATCCTTCCATAGAAGCAATTTTGCATGACATCATACCTTTTAAATATGTTGATCATACTCATGCGGATTCAGTTGTAACAATTACAAATAATGAAAGAGGAAAAAAGCTGATCCAGGAGATTTATAAAGACCGGGTTCTTATTGTGCCCTATGTAAAGCCCGGTTTTATTTTAGCAAAAAAAGTTTATGAACTGACCCGGAATTTAGACTGGAGCAAAGTTGAGGGTATAATCCTGTTAAATCATGGAGTATTTACTTTTTCAGACGATGCTCGAACGAGTTATGAAAAAATGATTCATCTTGCTTCGCTCGCAGATGATTATCTTAAAAAACAGGGTGTTTTTGACTCTGTTGCCAAAGCCGAAGTGGTCGAAGATTTGTTGTCACTGGCACGTATTCGTCATCAGGTTTCTGTCGCAAAAGGAGATGCGATGATAACGAGACTCGATCAAAGCCTGGAAGCCTGTGGTTTTGCGAATCTTTCTAATGTTGATTCTATTGCCATACGCGGACCTATGACCCTGGATCATGTGATCCGCATAAAGCCAGTTCCGATAATAATAAGGAAAGATATAAAGAAAAATATAGCCGATTATTCTTCAAAATATAAAAAATATTTTGACCGGAATACCGATGGCCATCTGGAATGCCTTGACACAGCACCTCGATGGGGCATCTGGCCGGAATATGGTACAATATCATTTGGACGAAGTGTAAAAGAAACAGAAATAGTTGCAGATATAGCAGATCATACAATACGAGCAATTCAGATTGGCGAGGCTTTAGGTGGGTGGAAACCTCTTCCTGAAAAAGACATTTTCCACATGGAATACTGGACATTGCAGCAGTCCAAATTAAAGAAAAAAGAGAGTTCTCTTGAATTGCAGGGCAAGATAGCACTAATAACAGGTGCTGCCAGCGGGATCGGCAGGGCCTGTGCAGAAGCCTTATATGAACAAGGGTCAGTTGTTGTTGGACTTGATATTAATCCTGAGATTGCAGAAATATTCAATCAGCAGGATCGGGCAGGATTGACTTGCGATATCGCTGATGATAAGGCCGTGCAGGAAGCGGTTGAGTTTATTGTTCGGAGTTTTGGCGGTCTTGATATTCTGGTAACCAATGCAGGAATATTTCCTGCCAGCCGGAGTATTGAGGAAATGGATGCTGAAACCTGGAATCGAAGCATGGAAATAAATTTAACCAGCCATCAGAGATTGTTAAAATCATGCATACCTTATCTTAAACAGGGCATTGATCCTGCGGTTATTTTTAT
>QNDS01000215.1 GCA_003644925.1 Candidatus Fermentibacterota bacterium | reverse complement strand
GTAGCGTTCGTTCCAGTACCAGCTATCACGGGAACCCTTCCTGCCGCAGCCTCCATAACCTTCTCTATCACCAGAAGCTGTTCTTCTGTGGTCAGAGTTGCCGCTTCACCGGTGCACCCGCAGGCAAGCAGGCCGTCTATTCCTCTCTCAATCTGCCAGTTTACAAGACCGCTTAGCGCATCCAGATCCACAGCACCGCTGCGGAAAGGTGTGACAAGGGCAGTTATAGCGCCGCTGAACACAGCTTATTTCCCGCTGTCGAAAGTTTTCAGGAAGGGTTTAAGAAGTTCTATGGGAAGCGGGAATATGGTCGTGGAATTATTCTCCACCGCTATCTCCGAAAGTGTCTGGAGGTAGCGAAGCTGCAGTGCAACAGGATGAGCGTCTATAATATCAGCTGCTTCGCCAAGCTTGGCTGCTGCCTGGAATTCAGCGTCTGCCCGGATAACCTTGGCTCTTCTGTCCCTCTCCGCTTCGGCCTGTTTTGCCATGACCCTCTGCATGTCTTCAGGAAGGTCTACATGCTTAACCTCTACGGTACTGACCTTAATGCCCCAGGGGTCTGTCATTCTGTCAAGTATGTCCTGAAGTTTGCCGTTTATCTCGTCCCTTTTGGCAAGAAGTTCATCGAGGGTTGCCTCACCGAGGACGCTTCTAAGAGTAGTCTGCGCCAGCTGGCTTGTAGCGTATATGTAATTCTCTACTTCCAGAATGGCTTTCTTCGGATCGATGACCCTGAAGTAAACAACCGCATTAACCCGTACAGATACGTTATCATGGGTTATGACATCCTGCGGAGGCACATCCATGGCTATGACCCGGAGATCAACCCGCCTGATACTGTCTATCATAGGCCAGACTATTATCAGCCCCGGTCCTTTGAGACCTATCACCTTACCAAGCCTGAATACAACACCCCTCTGATATTCTTTGAGAACTTTAAGCGCCGATGCCAGGAAAAGGAAAAGGATCACCACTACTACTATAATTCCAGGATACATTGTCACTCCCTCCGTCTTTATGACAGTTTACAATTTATTCGCTATCAACTTCAAGTATCATTGAGTCTTCCTCAATACCCACTATTTTCACGGAGTTTCCCTCTTCCAGAGCACTGGATCCTGCTGCTGGAAGGCACCACCAGAGTTCGCCTCTAACTTCAACGATAGACCTGTCCATGAAGCCTGACGCCTTTCTTATGATCCCCGTTTCGCCTACCATAGTCTGCTCACCTGTCACTTTAGGTGACTTCTGAGCCTTCAATCCCAGGTAAAGCTGAATAAGCCCCAGAATAAGCAGGACTGCCCCGCCTGTTATGGCAAGCGGAACTATATTCGCGCTTATCTCTATCTGATTGAGTAACATCATTCCATCCTCCAATCCGAAGCGGTTTCTATACCCTTGAGCCTGAGGTCGAGCTTGGTCGGGTTCGATGCAGTGGCCAGGGCTACTTCCCTGTCTATCTTTTCATCCAGAAGGAGATTGTACAGAGCCATATCAAAGGTCTGCATGCCGTACTGTGAATAACTCTTCTCCATTGTTTCTGTAAGAAGGTAGGTTTTCTCTGGATTTATTATGCACGCATTTACAGTAGATGATTGAACCAGGACCTCCGCAGCCAGGACTCTTCCATCTTCCTCTTTTATAGCGGGAAGAAGCCTCTGGGATACTATTCCGCTTATAAGCTGACCGAGCTGCAGCCTTATGAGATGCTGCTGCCCCTGAGGGAAGACATCAATTATCCTGGATATCGTCTCCATCGCATTAGTTGTGTGAAGTGTACTGAGTACAAGATGCCCTGTCTCCGCTCCGATAAGTGCTGTGGAGATCGATTCGGCATCCCTCATTTCTCCTATCAGGATTACGTCCGGGTCCTGTCTGAATACCGATCTAAGGCCGGTGCTCCAGTCCTTTGTATCGATCCCCACTTCCCTCTGGCAAATGGTGCATTTGTTATCAGAGTGAAGGAATTCGATGGGATCCTCTATTGTTACGATATGGGCGGAACGATTCATGTTGATATGATTTATCATCGCTGCTATGGTTGTTGACTTACCTGTTCCGGTTGCTCCGGTTACCAGGACCAGCCCCCTCATCTCCATGGATATTTCCTTGACGACTTCAGGAAGCCCCAGGTCATCCAGAACAGGGACTTCGAAGGGGATCTTCCTCATGACCATAGCCGGTGTCCCGCGCTGATGGTAGATATTGACTCTGAACCTGGCCTGGTCCGCAAGCGAGTAACTCAGGTCCAGTTCGTTACCATGGGCAAACTCCTCAGCCTGTTCATCTGTGATGATCTCACGAATAAGACGCTGAATATGCTCGACCTTCATGGTGGAGAATTCATCTACATGTACTATCTCTCCAGCTTTTCTGATTATCGGTTTGCTTCCAACCTTGAAGTGCATATCACTGACATCTTCATCAAGCACAGCATTCAGAAGCTTATCAATAGCTTTTTCATGTGACATATAAATCATTCTCCCTGATGTAGTTCCTGACACTGTCAGGTACAAGATAGCGCGTATTGAACCCTCGGGCAAACCTGTCTCTTAGATCAGATGATGAAATGCTGGTGCCGGGTATCTCAAATGTGTCCACAATGGACCTGTACCTGATGTCGATGGATTCAACTCCGTATCCGGGTCTTGTACCTGCTACCATCTTAGCCATTTCCGAGATGCGCTGCGGGTCCTTCCAGGTATGAAGTTCTGAAAGGCTGTCCATACCCATGATAAAACAGATATTCATACCCATTCCGCTGAGCTTCTCTATGAGATTGGCTGTCCATGATGGGCCATCGGCAGGTTCAAGATCCGCTGCTGTCAGCTCAGGTGAGTCGGACGCGGCAAGTTCTGTCATGCGTAGACGATGCCTGAAGGGGGTTATCCGCCTTCCCGGTTTGTGAGGAGGAAATCTTGTTGGAACAAGCAGTACCTCTTCGAGATCAAACTGCCGGCTTGCCTCCAGGGCTAGAATAAGATGACCATAATGGGGAGGGTCGAATGTCCCGCCCAGGAGCCCTGTCATTTCACAGTTCATCCAGTTTGGATTGCAATTCGATTGCCTGCTCTTCGCTCAATTCACACTCGTTCATCGCTCTGCGATAGTAATCCCTGGCGGTGTAATCGTTATCCTTTTCATTATACAGGTCTCCAAGAGAGATGAGCACCTCCGCCATGCAATCGGTCTCGCCGTAATCGTTCAGGGCTTCAAGCAGGTAGAGGAGAGAAGCATCATGCTTGTTCCGTCTTGCATAGAACTGACCTATGAAAAGCGCTCTTCTGGCAAGGTGACCATTCACAGCAAGCATAAGAGCTTCAGCATCCCCCATAAGTGATGATCCGGGGTACTGCAGGAAAAAATCCTCCAGTTCAGCCCTGCAGTTCAGTACAGGTGTCAGATCCTTCCTGAAATCCTGACGCTGACTCCACCATACCATTGCTGATTGATAGGCGCAGTCGTCCGACCACTGGCTTCTGCTGTATTCTCTTTCGACCCTGTCGAAGTAGAACAGTGCATCGGCCCAGTACTTGCTGCCAGCCTCGGACCTGCCGAGCTGGTAAAGGTAATAATCTATCTGTGAAGATCCCGGGTACATGAACATCAATTCTGTGTATAGTCTTGATGCGCCTCTGAAATCGGACTCACGGAATGCTTCATCAGCCAGTTCTTCAACCTGCTCAAGATTCATTCCCGTAGTGTTATACGATCTGCCGCAAGCCGCAACAAGCAAAAGGGCGGCTGCTAGTGCCACAATGTTCCTTCTCATTCAGTTATCCTGCTCCATCCGTTCGTAATCGTAAGTTAAAGAATCTCTTCTTACAGCCGCAAGTAAAGCAAACTGAGAGGATGAGCCCGGAGAAACAGTGCACGCTCTTCTATACCACTGAAGGGCGCTTTCTATATCCCCGTTCCCTTCCTCCATAAGCCCGAATATGTAAGCCGATTCGATCCTCTCGCCCGAAAAATTAGAGTTCCATACCTCAAGAAGTTTTTCTCTGGCAAGGGTCAAGCGGTTCTCCGCTATATCTGCTTCTGCAACGCAAAGTAGAAGGCGTATTCTTCTGAGGCGTGCATCCGGTTGTATCCCGCCAAGCCTGTCAAGTTCCGTAAGAACCTCGAGTTCCTGCTCCGTACGCGATGTATAGGGCAGGAGAGCAGCCTTTGCCCTGAGAATGTCCTCCCTCAGGTCTGTTCTGGGTCTTGGTATCCTGTCCAGTTCTACAAGAAATATCTCAGCCGTGATCGTGAGTATGCTGTCAGCGGCAGCTGATCCTGCAAGGGTGTCAGGAATCTCGGCCAGAAGTTCAAGATGATTACCTGCGTAAACACCTCTGAAAAGCCATTCGGACTCGAAAGTATCATTAATTTCGTAATCCAGCGCATTTTCAAAACAGTGAAACGCCTGAAGGGAATCTGAATCTCTTGCCATTTCCCATGCCAGTCTTCTCCAGAGCTCACCTATTTCCCTCGGGTTGATATCACCGGAATGATCCGACAGCAAAGTTACCGCTACTTTTGCTTTCTGCCTGTATAGTGTGTTTCTTTCCGTTTGTGCGGCCAGAACGGCTGTCTCTGCATAATCCAGCAGCAGTTCCGGCTGGCTGTCTCCCCGGGCTACTGCTTCTTCAAAGAGCATAACCGCCTGGACGTAGTTTCCAGACTGCCTTAGTAATCTGGCCTCTTCAAGAATATCACTGCTGGTCTCCCCCCCGCCGCAACCGGCAGAAACAGGAAGCAGCAGAAACAGACTCAGCGCAACTGCAGCTCGTATCACTAGTGTCCTGTCAAGTGTCAGATGTCGTGAGATTGCGAAGTGATTTGGTATTCCTGCAAGGCGCGGATGAAGGCGCATAGCAGCGCTATGTAACCGAATCCGTAACGCCGCAGGGATGCCAAAGGACGAGCAGGATCCGACAGTTGATGCTTGACGTGACACTAGAACTGTTTATTCAGCGCGGCTGGAGTAGAACAGGTACACGAGACTTGCCACAACACCGGATACAATTATGGGTTCAAGAATTCCACCACCCCTGTTCTCGGGTAATTCGCCTGAAAGCCAGTCCCACCCTTCCGATCCATTAAGTACTTCAGCGTCGGACCAGGATATCTTATCTACTTCAACTCCGCTTGTCCTTTGGGTCATGAGTACGCTTCCATCGCCATCATACAGAGTTAATGAGAGTTCGCATGTGGCTATTCTTTCAACACGTTTGGAACCGATTATCCATGGTCTGCTTACATCTCCATATTCCACAACCAATTCCATTGGTCTTACGCTCAGCAGCAAACCGGGACTGTCAGAATCTGCGTCCCTCTGGAATACCGTTATTCCATTCTCGTGGAGGACAAAGGAAATGGTCTGTTCTATGAACCAGTTCCCGGAATGTTCTCCCAGGATCTCTATCTGAATATTATCAGCTCCGTTGGAAGAGAGATTTTCCGGAAGCTCCTGGAGAGCCATCAGGATCGCGTCTTCGGCC
>QNDS01000214.1 GCA_003644925.1 Candidatus Fermentibacterota bacterium | reverse complement strand
TGACTTGCTGCTCTCCAACTGTTCCATAGATAAAATAGGTTCCTGCAGAAATACTGCTGCCGGAAATGCTCAGGTTATGTGTTCCCTGAGATAGTGTACCGGAACAGAAATCTCCGATCCTTCTGCCGGTTAAATCAAATATGCCGAGGTCGCACTGAACGCATCCCTGCAATTCAATAACCGCGTTGAATGAGCCCATGGCCGGGTTAGCCACAGTAATGATAGCAGGAGAGAGCCCTGTACTGCCTTCTGCAATACCTGTGGTTCCAGTCAGGTAATCCATATAGACCGCCATAAGTTCTTCTCTTGTAGTTCCAGCTGAAAGTTCTTCCAGTACGCTGAAGAACACCGCGGATGTGATGGTTCTATAAATGTTGAAATAACCCGAGCACCCGACTCTTCCGTATCCCTCCTGGCTTTCGAAGAGGATCTCTCCACCATTCGCAGAGAAATAATCTACATAACCGTCAGCTTCTGACTTGTAGGGATAATCGAATTCCATGCCGCTCGATATTCCATAACCCGTGATACTCTGAACATTACCGGTAGAAGCAGGGGAGCCGTCCCCCACATAAGTGAGTCCGGTATATGCCCATATATCCAATGTTCCATTGTTGTAACCGATGTCATTGCCCTCGAAATAGACTCCTCCACCAGCTTCAAGATAAGTGATGAGTATTGCCCGCTCCGCCGGAGCGATTGTATTATTGTCGCCTCAACAGGTGTACATACCCATCATCATGAATACTGCATCGTAGGAACTCAGATCTGTAGGGAGCTCTGTCCCCGAGTCAACATTATCTCCCAGACTTAAAAGCGTCTGTTCCACCCAATAGCCCGTATCGATGGAATCACCGACAGCAGGGTCCCAGATCAGATCTACCTGGTCGTAATTGTAAATGTACACATCACTACCAAGACAGAGAGCTGAAACCGCCAGTAGGATCACTGATAGTATCTTCAAAATTACCTCCCGTCTTATGAATTCAGAATTTCAGTAATTTCGAGTATAATGATAGTGAATAGGAATCGCAAGTTCTAAGAGTCGTTTCCAGAAACGCGTATAACGTTTACATCAGCAGATATAAAAGAGGGAACCCGGCATTGAGCCGGGTTCCTTACTTTCGAATATGTAACCGGAGTTCCTAGAAGTTCATTCTCCAGCCGAGGTACATGTCGGTGTAACCGTCCATGGTATCTGCCTCGTAAGCAACGTTACGAACACCTATCTGGATGTCGTTCATGGGGGTAAGGTAGCAGTTCAGGCAACCATCGATAACAGTTATGTTGTCCTCTGCAGCATCAGCACCGACTACAACGAATTCGTAAGGACTGAGGCTCTCGTAGCGTACGGCAGGCATAATGCTTGTAAGGAAACTGTTCTCAAGGCCGATATTAACACCGAGAAGACCGTAGAAAGCCATTCCGGCTTCCCATTCTCCACCGATTACTTCTGGTCCTGCATATCCGGACTGAAGGAATTCACCCTGGAAGATGAGGTCTGCATTCTCGGAAATAGGGTAGTCAACAAGAACGTAAGCATCGATTCCAGTTGCGGACCATTCTTCGACTGTACCAGAGGTATCCGTAATCGCAGGCTGACCTATCATGGCAACACCACCGGCTACTGTAAGCCAGTCTGTTGCTTTGACGGTAAGCAGTGCAGCAAATTCCTTGGTTATAGTCGTATCTGCATCGGTATAAGCACCAGTACCGTTGAAGTAGGCAACATCTATTCCGACCATGTCAAACTGACCGTGAAGCTTAAGACCGACATCGCGTCCACCGTAGTTAGTGAATTCAGGCATACCTGTAACGGCAGCTCTGTCAAGGAAATATATTCCGCCGCCTGCGCAGTTGAAAGCGTAGCCGAAAGGAATCTTGAACTGACCGGCTTTGATAGAAAGCTCGGGTATGATGTCCATATTAAGGAATGCGTCGCAAACCTGAATATCCATGTCACCGTTGTAGGTCGCGAACTGTGTGCCTACGGAACCGTAGACATTATCGTTAAGCCTGGCGGTGAAGGAAGTCCAGTTGTAAGCCCTGAACGTGTTCGCAGGATTATAGTCCTCGGTACCATTCATGTAGATCCATGCCTTGGTATAACCGCTGATACCGAAAGTTTCTGCGCAGCCACCGGAGAAATCGGATCCGGCAAAGCTAAGCGCTGCTACAAGAACAACAAGACCAAGCGCATATTTCATAATGCTCCCTCAGTTAGATTAAACAATCACTGTAAATATCAACTATCATATTTGTAGTTTTGATAGACTCCACTGAACTTCAGTGGTGATATAAACAGCTACTCCCTGCACCAATACGCAGGAATTATACTAAAGACTACGAATTATGACAAATTAGGTCTCGATACTCGAATGGAAGTCATAGGCACTTGATGGAAATATTGCAATTGATATACACTCTATTTATCGGAATGACTGTAGGCAGCTTCCTGAATGTTGTGGCCTGGAGAATTCCCAGGGGCGAGTCCATTGTCCGTCCGGGAAGCAGGTGCACTTCCTGCGGGAATGCAATTCCATGGTACGATAATATTCCGGTTCTAAGCTGGTTCATTCTTCGAGGCAGGTGCAGAAATTGCGGTGCCCGGTTCTCAATCAGGTATGCCCTGGTTGAACTTCTGACAGGGCTTCTCTTTGCGGGAATTTTCCTGAAGTTCGGCATATCGTGGCTCTTCGTTAAAAACGCTGTATTCGTGTCACTTCTTATCTGCGTTGTTCTTACGGATATCGATCACTGGATAATCCTTGACAGCGTCAGCCTTGGGGGAATAGTAATCGGCCTGGCATTCTCGCTCACGCCCGGAGGAGTGGGCATACTGCCCTCGCTGCTTAGCGCTGCCGGGGCATTCTCGCTCTTTTTCCTTATAAGGTTCCTAAGCGAGCTGATATTGAAACGAAGACCGGGATACACCATAGCCCCCGAGGGACATGAAGATGAAGCTGATGAATTCCAGGGCGGAATGGGCTGGGGAGACATCAAGCTAGCCGGAATGATCGGGGCTTTTCTGGGTCCATCCTCTACTGCGATGGCTCTCTTCATCGCTTTCCTCACGGGAGCTCTTACTGGAATCGCTGTAATTATCGCCGGGCGGAACAGAAGAATCCCGATACCATTCGGCCCGTTCCTTGCTCTTGGCGCAACTGTTGCGGTATTCGCAGGCAAGGCTTTATGGTGGTTCTACATTACAGCAGGATGCAATCTCTAATATGCCCGAAGCATTTGAGACCCATGGCAGCACCGGCAGGAAACGTAATTCCTGCAAGGCTGTGATCGTAAAAAATGGCCGGATTCTTCTAATACTGAACAGCGATGATACGGGAGAGTTCTACCTTCTCCCCGGCGGCGGCCAGAAGTTCGGTGAAACCCTCCTGCAGGCAATGCAAAGGGAAGTGATGGAAGAGACAGGCTGGGTCGTGGAACCGGGAGAACTGGTCCTTGCGCGGGATTACATAGGAGCAAAGCATGAATTCGCCCGCTGGGAAGCGGACGTTCATCAGACGGAGCTGATGTTCATGGCGATACCAATACGCATGGAAGCAAAAGCTTCCGAACCTGATCCATGGCAGATCGGCATCGAGTGGGTGGAACCTGCAAAACTGAAGGACATAAGACTATATCCATCCGTACTTAAAGAGATCCTTCCGAAGATCATTGCAGGCACGTACAGCGGACCGATATATCTGGGTGATATCAACTAATATAAAAGATTCAATATTCATTGTATTCTGCGATATGGCTGAATCCGACAAATAGGTATATTCATATATTCACAAAAATATGTGAACATGGAATAAACAGGGGTTAATTTGGACAAGTACATCTTCATCAGCCATTCAAGCAACGATGCAAAGAGAGTTGAAAAGATACTGAACCTTCTTGATTCTTCCGGTATTAAATACTGGATATCAGCAAGGGATATTCCACCTGGAGCAGACTGGGCTGAAACTATCTACGATGCGATATCGAACTCATCAGGAATGATTCTCCTGTTCAGTGATAATGTAAACAAATCAAGGCAGATAAGAAACGAACTGGACATCGCTACCAATCTCCGCATTCCTCTTATACCGCTGAAGATTGAAAACGTAGAGCAATCCAAGGGAATAAGGTATTTCACCAATTCTCATCAGTGGCTGGATGCTACCGACAACTGGAAGCGAGCATCAAACCGGCTCCTGGAATCTCTGAACAAGATACTTGCTGATGATGATCATCAATCCCCGGAGATTTCATTGCAAGCAAAAACAGGATCAAGGAAGTGGCCGGCCCTGCTGATGGCTGCGCTTTCAGTGATTTTAGTAATATTTGGAACACGATTCTTCAGCCGTGAACAGGAAATGCTGAATACCGACAATCTTCTGAATCTGATTGCAGGAGGGACTGATTCCTGGGATTATGCAACGGATATCCTTGCCACATCCGATGGAGGGTTTACCGCAACGGGAACATGGGATTTTGGTTTCTGGAGCGAATGGTGGGTGGCTCATTTCGACAGCACAGGCAATCTTGAATGGACGTGGTCAGATTCGCTGGCAGGGGAAGATAAACCTCAGCTTCTGCCGACATCCGGCGGAGACATAATCTGTGCTGCGGGAGAGTATGCCGATTTTGATCATACTGGGTTTCCGTTAAGGGCCTTACGGATAAACAGCCTTGGACAGGTAGTATGGAATAATGAATGGTGGCTCGAATGGGCTGGAGCCGTCCAGCCGGAACTCGTTTCCTTTGATATGACCAAAGACAGCCTCTTACTGCTCTCACTCACTCTAAGGCAGCTTGCTTCAAGTCCCTTCCTTGCAACACATCAGATATTGATGAGTACAGAAGGTGAGTTATTGCGCCGTGATACTCTAAGGGGATGTGTTACTACTCGCGAACTCATAATACTTGAGAATAACAATAGATTGTATGTATATAAAGATTCATCATCAAAGGCTAACGGAGTTGCGCTCATTTCACCCGACGGGGAAATACTTAACAGAATCATACTCGGCGATAACCGGTCACCAGTAAGCTGCGGTCTGTCGCTTCCAGATGGTGATATAGTTCTGTTTATGACAAAGGACACGTACGGTGCTCGTAACGGTGACCTTGCAGTGATGAGATTCTCACCGGATCTCCTGCTGAAATGGGAAACAGTGTTCGGGGGCAACCTTGCCGATGCAGCATCAGACGCTATCCTGCTTCCAAATGGTGATATTCTTATTGCCGGTTCAACACTCTCCTGGGGGAACGGCTCAAGCAATGGCTGGCTGCTCCAGCTAAGCCAGGATGGCGAGAAAAGGTGGCAGAGTATCATCGATATCGGTGGCAACGAATATTTCCATTCAATCGCCATCAATGAGCGGGGAGCAATTCTCGCTTCAGGGACCACTACATTGTACGGTCAGCGAGACGCATGGATTCTGCAGCTGAATCCGGATGGTTCGTGGAATGAGCATGTAAAATCGGGCATTGATATCTTCACCGAAGACTGGGAAAAAGGCTATATCGACC
>QNDS01000213.1 GCA_003644925.1 Candidatus Fermentibacterota bacterium | reverse complement strand
TTGACTACTTGGACGATAAAATAACCATCAAACAGAACACCATCCAAGAAGGAGATAAACTAGATGACTTCGATAAAGAGATACTAAACCTCCTATCACGTGCAAATCGGCTTGGGGCAGCGGAACTCCAGAATATACTATGCGTTGACACCATCCACCGGATAACCGGCAGATGCAAGAAACTGGAGGAACTAAAACTACTGGATAAACACACACCAAGAGATAAGCGGGTTTATGCAGAATACAGCCTACATAGAACCTTCCTCTGCCTGGGGGACTTAGTCTGCATCCCCCTGCATCTATCCAATAGCGGAGGGTTCGACATGGTATTCCACATCACCGGATCCTGCCCATTCAGAAACGAATGTAACTACCCAGAGGAACCCTGCAAACTATACCCCTTCCTAGCAGAATGGTCTAATATGGCGGACACAACACCGGATGATGGAAAACAATAAGTGGCTATATCTATCATTTAATGCCACAAAAGAATTCAGGGAAGTGTGCATGTGTGCCTATGAACTGCACAACACCTTAGAGGACACGATACAAGATCTTAAGCCACAGGGAGATGAGCGAATAAAACAAGTACTCCTACTCAACACAAAAGCAGAGATCTTCCTTTACAGGTACATACAATTCATGAGAAAAGCAAACTTCGAAGACAAATCCAAAGACGAAGCAAAAGACATCGAAACAAAGATGGAAGGCGACATAAAAAAAATCCGGGAGAGCATCACATCATCAATATCTATCCACGGAGGCAGATCAGGCAACACACTTCTACCCTACTTCACCACATTAGAGCAAACACTATCCATGGTATACTCCCTGCTCACAAACCTGAAAATCGAATGGCACAACACCCTGAACTACACAACCCAACACATAGAAATCCACAACACACTATCAGACCTACACCACATGCTCATCACAGCAACAGAATTCAACATACTTCCCTACCTACAGAAAACAGCCACCCACATCACTACACTATACACCCTGTTCTCTGAAGGAAAACTAAGACTCATGCAAGAAATTATACAAAACTACCCCGAACTACAAACACTACACATAGAACACGAAAAATACAACACAGACAAATACATACCCCCCCATGATCCAACCATAGAACACAAAATCCTAGAAATGCTCAACACACTAGACACAAGAATAACAAACAACATAAACAAACTACAAAAACACAGTGGGGGGGAACTAACCCGAGCAGCATTCGGATTCCAGATAAACGACGAAGAGACACTACAGAAAAAACTCCCGGAATCACTTAAACTAATCGCCGGGACAATAACCGAACCAGCGAGATTCAGCTTCCAGAAAGGCGTTCCACTAATCAGCGACAAAATCACAAAAAAAGACGATGAAATGATAGCTGAAGAAGAAAGAAAAATGGGGATTTCATGACACAAAAAAACGAAATCAGACGGGACTTGATAGTGGAAAGAATAGACAAGAAGAAAACAACAATCAAAGAACTACACCAAAAACTACAGGAATACAACCAAAAAGGGATGGAAGCCTCCCTGAACAACAAAGGAGAAGTATTCATCGAAGAGGGTGTTTCATGAAAAAAAAATCATGCCCTGAATGCGGGTGCAAAACATTCAAGATAGGGAAAAATGAAGGGGGAGTAGTGACACTAATATGTAGCAGATGCAAGAGAACCTACCTTTGGTCTCATGCATCAGATCTAACGCACATGGATGGAACGAAAATAAAATAAGATGACTAAACCAGTCCTATTAATAGCGAGGGAGGTTGGGGGATTGCCCTGTCCGTTCTGTAGTCGCAGTGCGTTAATTATCGAATATTTGAACAACCACCTCAAGGAGCCGATCGATGTTATTTTCTCTGATGAGTTCGATAATCGGATTGATGCGATACAACAGTACTTGATTGAAACCTATGGATCACCTGACATACCCACCCCTTTATTATATTATGAGGGTAGCGTAGTCATTGGTGTGGCAACCATACAACACTATTTCGGCATATTAACTTCATTGATAACCGGGGAGGCATACAGGTGAAAGAATCATACGAGAAAAGGATACATGATGTAATCGATAAAGTAGCTAACTTGTTCAGGCGAATTAATCTAGTCGCCCTCCCTGAGCCAAGGGAGAGAACCCAAGTAACCCTCCAGTCGAAGGACGTGAAATACATGAGCAAGGATTTGCAGAAATTCATCGGCAAAATACACGCCGAAAACCAGAAACTGAAGGCGGAGAATGAGGAATTAATCGAGCGACTATATGAAGATAAGGTATTGAACATAAAAAAAGATTTATCAGATCAAATTAAGAGCATAGCACGTGAAGTAATCCTTGAAGGGGAGCTACATCTCATGCAAGGCTACCCTAAGGCAATCAGCTACGGATCAGATAATCGTGTGATGGGCAGGCTGCTTGGGATATCCCACTACAATGGTTTATGGTACCCTCTACTCTGGAAGAAAGACGGTATCCGGGTAATCACCCAACCAGCAGACACCTACGATGAAGCCATACGAGCAAAAGCAGACGACTACGTAATCCTTGGATATGACGCGAGAGGGAAATACGTCCCGAAAGTCTACATGCAAACCTGAGAAATGGATGATCAACCAATATTCACGGTGATTGTTGTATTATTAATAGGTGTGCTAATAGCGTACACCCTAAACCTCTTTGAATTAGTTATCCTAACCCTTACCTTACTCTCACTGCTCCTTGCAGTACTCCTCTCACAGAAAACAAAAATCCCCGAGAAAACACCAGAGTATCCCATGCCAAGGGAATACATCAGGGTAACATTCACATCACCAGCATCACACAAAAAAGGAAGCGGGAACATGGCTAAACAAGTACACCTTATGGACGGCAGATCAGCCCGAATCTTCCCCTACCACCCCCTCCTCGTCTCCATGCTACACTCCTTCACCAACTACCCCGTCCTAGATGAAACATTCGGTCAGAACGAACCACCCATGCCCATCACCGGGGAAGTCAACATACCCCTCGGGCTGATCGTAGATAAATAACAAAAAAAAAAGAATGGAAAAAAAATTAGCGTTCGACTTCGATGGTGTGCTTGCGAAAGTAGATAAAAAACCATAGAGTATATATATAATATCAAGATGCATAGAACGCGATAGGGGGGTGATAATCAAGTGGCTGAAGAAGAACAACATACCAATAAAAGCGGATAGAATATATCTGAGAAAAAACCTTGATATCTCAGACATTGAACACAAAAAGCAACATGCCAAAAAGATGGATGCCTTCTGGGATGACTCAAGGAAGGTGGTTGATGCAATACCTAACGCCAAACTTTTCAGGGGCTGGGGGAAGGTAAGTCCATGAGAAATAAGTTCTGCCGTAGGTGTGGTGTGGAGTTTGAAACACGGCAGGCATATCTTGCCCACATCAAATCCAATCATGAGAGCTTCAGGCGGGTGGTTAGCACCAACAAGGATGTTATCTTGCAACAAAGCAATACGGCAAAAAAATCCAAGAGAGGTAAGTTACGGTGACAGACAACCAGGAAGAGGATTACATAACCAAGTTAATTGATTTGGGTGTGGAGCGGAGAGCCCCTATCGTGCTTTCAGCAACAAGAATAGCCCAAGATATACACAAGAATGAGAAAGAGGCGAGAGCCTTCGAATACATTAACTCGATGATGCAGGAATCCATAGCTGAGACCTGTCAGGAGATAGAGAAGCTCAAGGAACGCCTCGATAACGCCAAATCATTTGACGCCCTTCTCAGGGAGAAATTTCTTTTGTTGGAGAAAACCATCGAGGAGGCTAGGAAAACAAAAACACTTGTATTAGCTAATGAGATATCCTCCAGTGAGAACATACTAGCTCAGGCGGAGGAGTTGAGCAGATTAAGGTCTGAGAAAATAAGCCGGGCGGGGAAGCCTGTGCTGGAGCAGAAGCTTGACAAAGCCCACAAAATAAAGAAGAGGTATACTATAGAAAAAAAGAAGGATGGAGAACATATTGAATCCAAGGGAACTCCCAAAGAAGCTGGGGGACATGAAGAAGAGGCGGCAGCTAGCGGAGAGTGAGTTAACTAAAACAATCCAGTTAGCGAATGTGGAGGAGGAGATGCTTAATGCCCTCATCCAACAAGTTCAGGAGAAGGAATTAACTGTCGTCCAAACAATTCATAGCATCAGCGAGGGATTATCAAGCATAGAGTCTCTAAAGAAGCAGATGCTAACAATCCACGCTAAGACAGAGGCGGACAGGATACTATTATCCACCCTGAGCTCCGAGATAGCCGCCATCGAATCCGAACTAAATGAAGTCATAGATATAGACATACTCGAAACAAGCAACAAATTATTCAAGTGATCTCATGCAACTACCAACACTAAAGGCGAGGATAGTTGACTCACCCGCAGGGGTCATGTACGCTCTACAGATCCTGAAGGGAACTGAGTTAGCTCACAGCAGGAGATTCAGGAGCGTTGAACTGGAAGTACATCACCAACACAAACAAATGGGGCGATTCGGGGTATGTTGAAAAACAGCCATCTACTATCACTAATAATCTTTTATGCTGTGTTGTCTTATTCTTTAACATGGTGAAAAAATGCGATCCAGATAAATTCATTTGCACATTAGACCAGTATTTCGTGGAGAAAAACATCGTGGAGGGGGTGCTTGAGAAAAAAGGCGTGGTTGCGGCGTTGGATGCGATGAAACCATTATTCAATGAGAGATTAGAGAATGAGATTATAAGAGCCGAGTATCTGCGGGATAAGAGAACGCAACCTTTCTCTATAGAGGATATAGATCGCCTGCGGGAGGAGATACAGCACTGGGAAACCACTCAAAGAAACGCCCGAGGGATATACAGTGACACATTCATAAACCAGCAACTCACCAACAAGAGGCAGATATACCATGACTTGTTGTTCGCCGAGAAAGAAGCATTCAAGTCAGCGATAAACAAACGAGACACACACCAAGTATACATCGCAGTCCTCCGAAGGCTACCGGGGGATATGCCTTATGATCTAACAGATAAATCAGATGTCGTGGAGCGGGTGATCAACGGACAAACCCTAGACGAAATAATCAAAGCACACCCCGAAATGCCCAAAGCAAACATTCACAAAATAGCTGAAATAATCGAGAGAGGGAAACACTAAAAAAAATGAAAACAAAAAACGTTGATGTGTCTGAATTATGGACTTCCTCTGTGGATGAGAAACCAGAAGACTATGACTTCTGGGAGAATAAATTCGCTGAGGACTGGAACATACCCTTCAAGCAGACAGATGAGGAACTGGAGTCGGGAGAATTCACCCCCCTGATGAATCTTTTCTACCCCCTACCTGAGTTTGAGGAGAAGCGAATGGATAGTGACGAAATCAAGGAATCCTTGGATGATGCAGGATCCGTCACACTCATAGAGAAACTCAAGACAGGTGAGAAAGGATTGGCGTTATCCGGCGGAGGAATGGATCTATCCTGGGACATCTGCCGGGGATAGATAAACCTGGGTTATCTGCCACCAACACACTTCTGCCGGACCCTACCACGTTTTGGAGGGGATACTCTA
>QNDS01000212.1 GCA_003644925.1 Candidatus Fermentibacterota bacterium | reverse complement strand
AGTTTTGAGATGAATGAGGAATGTGCTGAATTCCTTGAAAACTCAATCGGGAAATATGTCGGTGTTTCGGGCAGGACACAGATCAGAGCCGGTGTCACAAGACCCATAGTAATAGTATGAATGCATTAAGACCTGGCATCCAGCTATCCGTAGATTGCGATCAATTCTATTGAATCACACGGAATTGTTGGATATTATTCATTACTAATTTAGACATATTTTCATAATTATTGATTATATATAAGCAATCGCCTTCATATTCTTGAGAATACCTGATATATAGTAGCTTATCATCTACCCATTCTCTATTCAGGTTATGTAACATCATATCAGAATCAAGTACATGCTGGTTTGAGCCATCGACATTTACGATTAACAGAGGGCCATGAGCTAAATCACAAAAATCTGCCAATATAGAAAATATCACTTTGTTTCCCGCTGGTGATAATTCAAATCTAATAGGCTCGCTCTTTAAATGATCTTCCCATCTTACAATGCTTTGTGTATTTGAAAGTTGATATCTTCTGCCCTGGTTCGTGCAGAATAACTCGCTGATATCACCTACAAGTTCGTTTGTGATCTGGATATCGTTTTCCTCTTCAGTGATGTTATTTTCACATACATCCGTGGTATCAATTTCCTCTTTGATCATAGAAAGATCAATTACTGCAACATCAGTGAAATCAAACCAACCCCATACAAAGTCGCATTCGACCAGCAGTTCGTTACCTGTTACCTCCATCTGAGCTCTTTCACCATATGTGGAGGTAACAAAATAACTCATATCTCCTGCTTCATTTATCACGCTACCAATATATTCCGGTTCATCGGGATTCTCTAATTTCAGCACAAAGATATCAAGGCCCTGTGCTTCATTCAGTATTGAATAGAACAGAATTCCTGTTGAATCCGGATCACATGCAAAACTGAAGATATTGCCTGTATTTGAGAGATTTACCGCAGTTGTATCATCGTCTATAAGCCAAATATCATCGTCATGCAAGAATATTATCAGGCAATTGAGAGCCGACATCTCTTCTTGTCCGAGATGAATTCTCAGCCTCTCTCCTGCATCTCTCGTATTCGAGATAGTATCCTGGGCAATTGTAGAATTATGATTAGCACCGGAATAATTACCAGTGTACATAATGCAGTTATAGAAAAATGATAAACACAGCAATGTAATCAGAAGAATATGCTTGATCATAATATGCTCCTAAAGAAGCTCATCCATCCATATAAGTATTCAGTATATACCATAAATCGACATTAATGTTCGAGATCACACCTGTCCATGTCGGGAAAAGATGATGTAGAACCTGAGCTTACTTGCGGTTGAATATCACATAGATACAGGGTTCAACAACGAGCGTAAGCACAGTGGCTACAAACAATCCACCAATTACCGTTACTGCCATAGGTGCCCAGGTCTCAGCTCCCTCACCGATACCAAGCGCAAGCGGGACCATTGCCAGTATGGTTGTTGCCGCCGTCATGATAATAGGTCTCATTCTGGTTGTGGAAGCCTCAACTATCGCACTCTTGATATCCTTTCCGGATCTACGAAGCTGATTTGCGTAGTCAACCATAACAATACCATTGTTGACCACTATTCCGGCAAGCATCAGCATTCCTATTATCGCCATAACCGACAGGGATGTTGAGGTTACGAACAATCCAAGTACCACTCCGATGAAGGCAAGGGGCAGCGTGAAGATGATGATGAAGGGTTCAAGGAATGATTCGAACTGCCCGGCCATAACCATGTACACAAGGAGTGCTGCAACAATGATAGCGATTCCGAGGTACATGAAGGTTTCCTTCTGATCCTCCATCTCGCCGCCCATTTCAAATCTTAAGCCGTTGGTATCAATCTCCCTCAGTAAAGCCGTGACATCCGCTGATACTTCACCAAGAGACCTTCCGGATACATCGCAGGATATCGTAACCATTCTTGCCTGATTCTTCCTGGTTATCGTATTCGATACCACCCTCTGATCAAGGGTACCCATAGATATAAGCGGTCTTCCCAACACAGATGCGTATTCCAGGTCTTCCCTGGAATCCCTGAGGTTCTCAGGATACCTTACGAAGATATTGTACTCATCATCTCCATCCCGGAAAATACTGGCCCTGGACCCCTGGAAACCGTACCTCACATCCATGGCAAGCTGCGATTGTGTTACGCCAAGCATAGAAAGTCTTACAGGATCCGGGATAAAAGAGTATTCGGGGATCAGTTCCTGCATTGATGTTCTGGCATCTTTTGCTCCCTCTATCTGCGATATGGCAATCCTTATCTCCTCGGCCTTTTCGTACAGCAGATCCAGATTATCACCGTAGAGAGTGATCTCTATCGCCGAGGATGAGAAGATCGACATGCCCCCTTCCGTCGAATACTCGATTCCGGGCATATTATCCAGTACATCTCTTATCCTGTCCTGATACTCGAACATGGAAGTGCTGCGCTGACTGGATGGTGATAATCTTACTCTCACCATTGCTGCGTTGGAACCGCTGGCACCGAAAATTGCCATTACACCCTCAGCATTCCCAACTGTTGTGAACAATGCGACCAGATCCTCCGGAGGAATAATAGCTACAATAGAGTCCTCCAGCGCCTCCACTGCTTCGTTGGTCGTCCCTAGACTCGTACCTATCGGCTCTTCCAGACTCATTATCAGAAATCCATCATCGGATTCGGGGAAAAAGTCGGACGGAAGCATACCAACGGTAATTATCGCCAGTATGAATGCTGCTGCAGTTGAGATAAGAACAACCTTCTTGTGATTGACAGCCCAGAAAACCAGCCGGTTGTACCGCCTTTCAAATCCTTCAATCATTCTGCCTATCCGCCCTGAAATACTGCGCGGTTTGAATACCGGTACAAGGTTCTTCGTCCATGATGAAATCAGTGGAACAAGGCTCAATGCCACGAAAAGAGATATCGTCAGACTGAAGGTAATAGTCAGTACCATTTCCTTGAACAGCTGTCCAGCTAAGCCGGGTACGAAGAGAATGGGGATAAAGACGGCAAGGGTTGTGAGCGTCGAAGCCGTTATTGCATTGGATACTTCCATCGCCCCGTTAACAGCTGAATCCCTTGGTGATTCGCCCTTCTCCCTGTGTCTGAAGATGTTCTCGAGCACTACGATAGCATTATCCACCAGCAAACCTATAGCCAGAGCCAGACCTGCCAGAGATATCATGTTCAACTGCACATCGGTAAAATGCATTACCGCAAAGGTCACGAATACGGAGATAGGTATGGATATTCCTGCAATTGCTGAACTCTTCCATGATCTCAGGAAGAACAGCAGTACCAGAAAAGCCAGGAAACAGGCTTGAAGGGCTGTTGTTCCAAGATTGTTGATGGACTGGGATATGAATTCAGACTGATCAAAGAGAATAACAGGAGTGAGAGTGTTCCCGTAATCTTCGGAGATCTCATTGAGCTGATCACGTATTCTTGCGCAGACATTAACGGTATTAGCGTCCGATCGCTTGTTCAAATACATCGAAACCGAAGGGATTCCGTTGAATCTGACGTGCTGCAACTCCTCTGTCTGGCCATCCTGGACTGATGCTATATCTCGAAGAAGAACTGGAGCTCCAGCGTTTACACCTACAACAAGCTGTTCTATCTCCTCGACACTATGAAAAGCGGATTCAATCCTGATGCTCATGTTCATCCCGCCGGCATCGATCCTTCCTGCGGGAGTATTGTTGCGGACAGAACTCAAAACCCTCACAACCTGAGATATTGTAATCCCGGCATCCGTAAGGGCCGAGGGGTCTACCTCAACATTTATCTGCCTCTCTCGACCACCCGTTGTAACGGCGGATCCTACACCATCAAGTCTGCTGAAAAGCGGTTCAATTTCCTCACGAATGAGCGTTCTCAGGTCGAAATCGTTGAGTACCTCGCTGCTGAAACCAACGTACAGAACTGGCTGCATACTTGGATCCAGTGCGAATACAAGGGGATCGGTAGCATCTTCAGGCAGAAGGGCTTCGAACATATCCAGCTGCCTTCTGACATCGGTCTCAGCCTGATCGAGGCTGTGTCCCCAATTGAATTCAGCTGTTACGATGCTGATACCCGCCTGCGAAGTAGATGAAACTTTCTTGACGTTGGAAACCCTCGCAATCGCCTGTTCAAGGGGATCCGTAACAAGATTCTCCATTTCCTCGGGGCCTGCGCCTTCCATGGAACTCATCACCATTATCATTGGAAAATCCATATCCGGATACATATCAACACCAAGCTGGGTCAAACCGAATATGCCTGCACCCAGAATAGCAATGAACACCATCAGAAAGGCGATACGTCTTTTAACTGATAATTCCGGAAGCTTCATTGACTCACTACCTCCACACCGGCCCCGTCCTGCAGCATTGTCTGGCCTCCTACGACCATGGAATCTCCAAAACTGAGTCCGTCTGTTATCTGAACCATTCCCTCGCTGGAAATACCAACCTGAACGTCCCTTATTACGGCTGTACCGTTCTCAATAACCACTATCTGATAACCTGAATGGGTTCTTCTCAGAGCACTTTCCGCAACGGCGACTGAGTTCTCGAACGTTTCTGTCAGAACAGCGACCCTACCTGCCATTCCGGGTCTGAGCCTGCCTGCGGTTTCATCAAATCTGACTTCAACCGGAACAAGTCCGCTGATCTGATCAACGGTCAATGATGCAGATGTAACCATCCCGGAGAAGGATTCATTATCCAGAGAGCTTACGGTTATGTAAGCGGGAAGACCGGGCTTCAAATCGAGAAGGTTCTCTTCTGGAAGAAGTATCCTTGCAACAATGACGGAATTGTTGGATATGGAAATGAGTGGTGTGTTCGCGGATGAATTGCCCACTCGAGCCCATATTCTGCCGATTTCACCATCAAAAGGTGCCGTAATCCATGAATTATCTCTAATTGTCCGCGCCTGAGTGTAACCCGCTCTGGCCTGACTCAGCTGAGCCTGAGCCGCTTCAACAGCTGCCCGAGAACCCTCGAGCTGCTGCTCGCTGGCACCTCCGGCTTCATAAAGCGATTGCATCCTTATATAGTTACTTGATGCGTTGTCTACGTTAGCCTGTGCTGCGCTGATGCCGGCGACGGCACTGGATGTTCCCGCACTGGCCTGCTGATCAGTGTTCAGTCTTACAAGCTGCTGTCCCGCAGTAACACTGTCACCCTCGGAAACAAGCACTTCTTCAACTTTGCCTGGTGCTAAAGCGTATATGAGCGCTTCTTCAAGACCCTCCACCCTTGCGCTGGCATAGGCTATACTTGAAATAGTAACAGGTTCAACAACTTCAACTGTTACCCGTACCAGAGGTTCCTCTTCATCTATCTGACCTGGACCGCATCCCATGGACAGGAATAGAACGGCAAGGACTGCCGTAACCAGCTTAGTAAATTCGTGATTTCTCATTTGATATATCCTTCCATTAAGCCCGCGGCTCTCATCAGCTCAGCTTCAGCGGTTCTCAAATTGTAAAGAGCGTTAGCATGGTTTGTTCTGGCAGTTGTAAGTGCCAGAAAGGACTGATCCATTTCCAGACGTGTTATCATGCCGGCTTCATAGGAGATGTTGGCGATGGAGGCTCCCTCGGTGGCCAGTTCTACTGTTGAGCCTGTTGCCGTGACACCCTCT
>QNDS01000211.1 GCA_003644925.1 Candidatus Fermentibacterota bacterium | reverse complement strand
CTGCGTGGTGTTAAAGGTGCTTTTGATAAAACGATGACCGGTCTTGAGTATGTGCGCCGGGAAAAGCTCGATTTTCAGATCATTTCCTGTCTCTACCGCGGTAATTCAGACCGATTGGTTGAAATGGCTGCATTTGCCCGGCAGGCAGGTGCCGGTTCTCTGAAGATCAATATCATCAACGGGATCGCTCGTTCTGATCAAATGAACATGGCAGGTGAACTGCTGACCGTGCCGGAAGTCCTGTCGGTATACAGTGATTTTAAGCGGGAGCTTACCGATCTCGATGATTTCCGCGTGTTTTTTGATATTCCGCCGGCGTTCAAAAGTTTAAAGGAAATACGGACGAACGGTTTTGGTACCTGCGGCATTCTGAATATCCTGGGTGTGCTTCACAATGGTCATGCCGGGTTATGCGGGATTGGCCTGCATATTAAGGAACTTGATTTCGGCGATCTTAGAACACTTGGAATCAAACAGATTTGGGAGGAGAACACGGTTCTCAATTCCATAAGGGAAAAGCTACCCCGGAATCTGGAGGGTATCTGCGGTCGGTGCGCGCTTCGGTTTTACTGCCTTGGTAAATGCATTGCTAATACGTATAATAATACACAAAGCCTTTTTGGGGCTTACAATTTTTGCCAGGATGCTTACAATCGAGGGCTGTTTCCAGAGACTTGGATAGTTAATTGAAAAATATGACTGCGCTTAATTTCTCAGATGTCAAAAACCGTGTCATTGATGATGCATGTCTTTGTATGCTCGAAGGCGGCAGTATGCGGCCCGCTTTTCGGGATGGAGACCTCCTGCTGATGAAAAAAGTTCCGCCGGCATCGCTGAAACCGGGAAATGTGATAGTATTTGATTCGCCCGGTTTTCAGAAGACTCTGATACACAGGATCATCGGCTTTCGAGAAGCAGGCTCGGAGCGTCTGGTGCTTACTCAGGGCGACCGGTCAGGCCGCCCGGATGAACCGGTATGTCAGCAGTTTATTAAGGGACGTGTTTCCGCGCGACTGATTAACGGCAACTTTCGACACTGCAGGCGGTACCAGGAACTGTTCCGGCTATTTTCATCCCGGGTGAGCCGATCATGTCGCCGTTTCGTCAAAAACCTTTTGGTTCAACTTGCACAGATAATATCTCCTGTGCTGCCGATCCGGGTTCGAACGCGGTTCAGAGGTTTGAGAATATGACAGATCTGCATTACAGCTTAAACTCTAAGATAGTTTTCCGGGAAGAGGATGGGGAATCCATGCTGTTCGATCCGGAGACCGGTCAGGTCAGGATTCTCAACGAAACCGGTACCCTGATCTATGAGCTGTTAACGAAGAACTGCAGCAGGGAAAAGATCATTGATTCCCTGATATCCGAATACGACAACGTGAATCCGCAGGACCTTGAAGAAGATCTTAATGAGTTCACGACTCAAATGGAACAATCAGGTATATTATCGCTTATCAGATAAGGAGAAGGTAATGACAATCAAAAAGAAAATATATGAAAAGCCGGTGATTCAGGACCTTGGGCAAATACTGACCGGTTCTGCACAAATGCCGATGGGTATGTGCACTACAGGTGATACTCCCTCCGGACCGGTTACCGAATGCACAGGTGGGCAAGGTGTTGCGACGAGTTGTGTTGATGGGAATTTATTCAACTATCCTCAGGATATCTGCCAGGCCGGGGGAATAGCAGCTGATTATTGTGGTTTCGGGGGATCTGTTGGCTGAGGTTCTGGAGCGACGCCTCAAATAGGAGAGGAACTATTGCGTTTGGGCATCCGGCTTCCCTCAACTGATACGCTGGTCATATTATCCATAAGGGATAACTCAGAATTTAATCACGACTCCTTTCCACCGGTATTCAAACCGTATGACATTGAACGGTCCGGCCCGTTCGGGAAAACGTATACCATTGAACTTGCCCTGGCTGGTGGAAAATCCCGCTCGCAAGGCCGTCATCTCCTGGATTATCGTGATGTTGTTAATATCTATGAAAATGGTATGCAGCTTACTGTTGAACTGGCTGAAACTGCTTCAGAGGAGCGCCAGGTCCTGGCTAATATGGGGGTATCCATCGCGCTCTGCCATGTTCTCTGCCGGGAGGATATTTTCCTCCTTCATGCCGCCTCGATCGCCAGAAACAATAAGGGATACATTTTTCCCGGTCGAAGCGGTTCGGGGAAAACGACTCTTTCCAGATTATCCAGCGGTGAAAACCATGTGCTGTGCGATGAGCTCTCTGCAGTGATGGGAAATGGTGATCGCCCGGAGATTACCGCGGACAGAACCTACACTGTATTTCCCGGTCCCCGCTGGGCTCAGTTTACGTTCGATCCTGATTATTACTGCGATGCGGCCTGGCTGGATGAGCCTGATAAGGCATTCCCTCTGAAGGCCATTATTTTTCCCAGCAGGTCGGATCTTCGGGATCACACATGGCTTCAGAAGATCGAAAGTATCGATGCAGCTGTTTCGTTGATGGAACGGTTCATTGACACCGCCTTTGTAAAAGCACTGCCTGCCCAAACCCACAGAAAGGCTTTTCATTTCTTCTCGCAGCTTGCCAGAAGCGTCCCCTGCTATACCCTTCATGCCAATCTTCAGACCGATTTCTGGAAAGCAATCGATGAAACAGTCGGGCGGTAAGGCAATGCCAGCCCGGGAAGATTTTGCCATTGAGATATTCGGCGTAGAAGCTCTGATAGTAAGGCTTGCGGATATGCGTTTATTCAAGGTTAATAAGCAGGCACTTACGTTATTCGAGATCCTGCTTGAATCCAACGGTGATACAGACGCTGCTGCGGAGACTGCAAACAGACTTGAGATGGATCTGGATCCGGGAGACATCGAATCGATTCAGAAAATTCTGTTTGCTTCAGAATAAGATCAAGGGGAGCTTCAGTTGTAGGCGCTGGCCTGAATTGTGTACATCTCGTGGTACTTGCCATTTTGCTCCATGAGTTCTTCATGGGTGCCGTGTTCGATGATCCTGCCTCTATCCATTACCGCGATTCTGTCTGCCATTCTTACTGTGGAGAATCTGTGTGAGATTATCAGGGAGGTTTTTCCCTGCACCAGCTCTCTGAATTTTATGAACACAGAATGCTCTGCTTTAGAATCCAGCGCGCTGGTTGGTTCATCGAGAATAACAATGGGAGTATCGCGGATGAACGCCCTGGCGAGGGCGATCTTCTGCCACTCGCCTATGGAGAGTTCCGTGCCCCCCTTGAATGATCTGCCCAGTACGGTGTTGTAACCGTCCGGGAGATTTTCAATAAGGTCGTTTGCGCCCGCTACCTCTGCTGCCCTGCGAATCAGGGAATCATCCGGTGAATGCTTGATATCACCCAGCCTGATGTTCTCTCCCGCTGTGAGATGGTATTTGGCATAATCCTGGAAGATGACACCGATACTGCCTCGATGATCCTCTACTGCGAAATCCTTTATGGATGTTCCATCAATACTTATGGTGCCTTTAGCCGGATCGTAGAGTCTGCAGAGAAGCTTGACGAAGGTTGTTTTGCCAGAACCGTTCTCCCCCACCAGAGCGAGCATCTCACCGGGGTTGATCCGGAGTGAAATGTCATCAAGGACTTTTTTATCGCTGGATGAGTAGCTGAAATCTACATGATCAAAGACGACTCCTTTACTGATGTGTGAGGGGAATGATTTCGGGTGGGGCGGGTCTGTAACGGATGGCTCAATGTCAAGAAAATCGAAAAGGTTTGAGAGAAATAGATTTCCCTCGTAAAGCCCAGCCAGACTTCCAAGAAGAGCTTTGAGGTATCCGAGCCCTCTCTGGAAGGCCTGGAAATACATTACCATACCCCCGATTGTAATAAGGCCTGCGAATGCCTGCTTTGCGATAAAAGCCAGTGAACCGTAGATAAGCAGGGTTGCAATGGCTCCGGTGGCGAAATCGGCTGTTGCCCTTCTCTTTGCTATACCCAGCACTTCTTTCCGGAGGATTGTTCTGAGATTCAGATACATTACTCTGAAGTGCTCTCCGAGGCCGAACAGCCGCAGTTCTTTCGCATGCCCTACGGAAGTTAACAACCAGTGTTTGTACCAGGCTTTGCGCTCTGTCTCCGTTCTCTTGCGCTGCCACTTCCAGTTGACTTTCGAGAATTTGAGTTTGACAAGCACTCCGGGGAGGGCAGCTGCAACAAGGATAACAGCAACGATCCAGTGGAAAGAGAGGAGGAGACCGACCATGGCAAGCATTGAAATAGTGCTCTGTATTGTTCTGATCAGCCCGTTTACAATACTTGTGGGTCTGTACGGCGCTTCACCCTGAGCCCTGTGCATTGTATCGTAGAACTTTGAATCCTCGTAGTATGCAAGGTCAACTTCGATGGATTTCTTGTGAAGAATATCCTGCATGTAATCGGTAACCACACGGGCCTGGGTCTGTTCCACTATCCCGGCAATTGATTTCACAAGAGATGACAGCAGTGCCACACCGCCCATTATTCCTACGAGAAGAGCGATGTAACCGAAAGAAGAGGTATCTCCTCCGGATATGGCCTCTTCTACTGAATCGATGAGGAGTTTCATCAGGTAAAGGGGAATCAGCGGAAGTAATCCCTGAATGATGGTCAGGAGGAGACTGGCTATTGTCAGCCCCCGGCTGCTCTTCCAGACGAAAGCCACAGCTCTTCCTAGCATCAGTTTTTTACTGCCGGTTTCGGTTATCATGGGACTAATCTATAACGCGCATGCGGCATAGACCAACTAACCGCAAGGCTGGTGATATTCCGGTCGCTGATGTATCAATTGAGCGATATGAAATGTATAGAGCATCCCGATGTGATAACGAAGGCTGCCTGCAGATGGCTTCTGTCCGGAGGCCTGCCGGGAGCATACACCGGGCCCGATCCTGGTTCGGGGCATGATCTGTCACCTCTGCTTGCAGGGGAGACGGGCAGGAAGGATATCAGCCTGGCTTCGGCAGCGGTGTGGTTCCGTCAGGAGCAGATCATTCGAATTGCCCTGAGACGAATTGCTGAATCGGGCATAGAAGTATGGGCGTTTAAGGGTTTCGACCTGGCCCGAAGTGTGTATCCGTTTCCCGGCGGAAGGCCCATGTGTGATGCTGACCTGTTCATTGAGAAGGAAAACCGGCAGAAGGTTCTGAGTATTTTCTGCAGGTCCGGGTGGTCGAAAGGGTCTCCCGGAGACGGCATTTTCAATGCAGGCATTGTATCGGAGATGAAGCTGTTCAGGCATGCTGCAATGGTTGAACTGCATACGCACGTTTTTTACTTCCCGTCGACATTTCCTGGAAAACTTCCTGCAGATCTATTCGAGAATGGCAGGTCACTGGAGCCGGGGCTGATGGGATTCGCCTGGCATAATGCGCTCTTGATGGTCCTTCTTCATACGCTAACGAATATCAGGATAAGACCTGTGTGGTGGGTGGATATCTGCATGCTCTGCATGAAGATTTCCAAGGCAGGCACATGGGCTGAATTCGCACGGAATGCTTATGAGACGAAACTGGGTAACTCTATTGCAAGGCTTCTGGGAACTGCTTCTGTTGAACTGGAGGCACCTGTTCCCGAATCAGTGATGGAAGTGCTCAGGGAAGCAGACAGCGGGAGAGAGGATATAATCGAAAAACTGAAATCAGGCCGCAGGGTCCCTACTCTCCTCAATCT
>QNDS01000210.1 GCA_003644925.1 Candidatus Fermentibacterota bacterium | reverse complement strand
TGCAGCCCAATCAAACAAGCAAGTACTATTCTATCTCTATCAGTGACGGTGCCCACGATTACGAGCTGTTTGAAAACACTACTGCGCAATTAGAAACCAACACTCTAATCTTGAAAATCACGGGCTTAGCGTTTGGCAAGCTTCATACTGTAATTAACATACAATATCCAGAGATACTAAAGGGCAACAACCAATTTTGGCTAGACACCACCTTTGCTGGGTACTCGCTGTTCAAGGCTCAGAACTATACGGTTGCCGGCGCCACTACACATTGCGTTTTACATGAGCAAGAGGATTTTGAGCAGAGCACAGTGGATTGCTGCGTTAGCTTGCCTTACGACATTGACGTTGAGGAAACCTTGCTGCTCATCCCACGTCGTGACTTCAATTGGCACGAAACCCTGCAGCGCAATGCTTTGGAATCATGGGAGCGTCGTTTCCATAGCCAGGTAATGTGGAAGAACATCTTTTTAAGCTTGCTTATACTTATCACAGTTGTAATTTTGTTTATTAAATTTTCTCCTGAGTATTTTTACAGGTACTAACGGAGGGTGATTATCATGGCAAAACAGAAAATCAAGGTTATAGATTTAGTAAGTGGCATTGACGGCTCGTATGTGCGCAAGGAGCCAGCGCCTGGCCAGGACGGTAGATATATTATCTATTATAGGCCACCCACGTGGGGTGGTGCTATTGGCAAACCTCGCAAGATACCTGGCAATGTACCGCTGAATGGTTTTATTGAGGTTGATAGGATAAGGTGTGCTGACGGTTTCGGTAGGATTGTTATTTTCTCCTATGGTGACGACATAGCGCACCCGCCTATAATCCTAAACGCAATTAAGGAGAAAGTGGGTGAGCTTATTGCTAGCCAGGAGAAGATGCGTAAGGAGTATAAGATAAAAATGAGCGCTGTGGACGCAAAGGACAGGCTGCTCAAGCGCAGTGAGGAGGAGCTGTTAAAAAAAAGGCTGAGCGCCTTAAAGGAGCACAAACCGAATGAGCCCACAGGCTTTGGTAGCTTTGCCCGAGGTGAATACTGATGGCACAAGAGAGCATCCCTGGCAACCAAAAAAGCGAACTAGCAAAGGAATTGGACTTTATTAAGAATCACGAGAAGCCAGTTACGATTTATAATTATGATAAGTTTAGGGAGCGTGTGTTAGCTATAACCCACGGGCTGGATGTGGATGTGCGCAACAATATGTACTCCGCTAGCCAGTTCAATGAGAAGCTAACCAATGCTAAGAAGAGGCTAGAGGCGCAGCAGGTATCATGGCATGACGACCCCTGGTACCAGCTCATCTCCGATTATGAAATCCTCATTGGCTACTTAATGAACGCCTCAGCTTATAAAAGCTGGATAATACAGTTTTTTAGCGTTTGCCTAGAGAAAATGGACGAGCTGATAGGCTCATTCAAGGAGCAGCATTTGGAGCTAAGCAAAATCCAAGCAGAGAAGGAAATGCTAGAGAGCACTATTAAGTTTTTAAGGGAGACCTCAGCTTCGCAGACTCCACCGCAGCAGGTAACTACATTCTTGGAGCAGAACAAGCAGAGTTTAGGCGTATTGCAGCAGACACTGGGCAAGCAAACCAATATAATATCTGTTTTGGCTAATCGCATTAAGCGTATTGAAGCTCGTGAGGAGGGGCTGGCGGCGGAGCGTGAATCGGAGCGTGAGCCTGCCCCTGAAGTGTCCGCTCCAATAGCTCAGCAGCCACAGCCGAAACCTACTACTCCTGAACCGCCAACAGCAGCCACGCCACCGCAAGCTGAGCCTGTGGCCACGGCCCCAGAGGAATTAGAGGAGCTAGAGCAAAGTGTCCTGTCAGAGTTGCCACACGTGGAGCCATCAGCTGGGGCTACTGCGCAACCCAGTGCGGTAATGCCTGAACAGGCGCAAGGGCAGGAACCAGGTAGCGTGGAAGAGCAAGAGCAGGAACCAAGCAGCGTGGAAGAGCAGGAACCAAGCTTAGAGTATGAACAGGAGAAGAAATCTCAGTTAGACACTTTAGACTTAGAGGCCGTGCCACAGGAGATAGAGGAGCGTGTGTTCAAACACTTTGAATCAGAAAGCGGTAGGCCGTCTAAACAATCATGGGACGAAATCAAAGTTTTCTTGGAAACGCCAGAGGAGATAGAAGAGGCCTTAGGCACGGGTGAGCTTGAGCTAAAGACACGAATAGAGCAATTACAGTTCATTGAGGAGCTTAATCGCAACCATAACGATTATGTGTATTCCAAAGCCGCATTGGCGCAGCTACTGGGCGTAAGCCGCACAAAGTTGAATGAGTTGCTGGCCGCACTGAAGCCCAGTAAATTGGAGTTGGCTTAATCATGCCCACTACAATAATTGTCAGAGCAAGGCAAAGTAGCAGAGCGCAGCAGGTGTACTTCGGCACCCGTGCATGGCGCCCCTACCTGTTTATTTATCTAAAAAACCCAGCGGTGCCCCCTTCAGACAGTTTGGTTCATGATGTAATTGAGGCTAGCTTTTATAATGAGCCAGTGCAGGGTGTGGATTACCAGAAGATATTTAATCTTATTGAGAATGAAGTGTTTGAGTTTTCGTATGCAATGGTGTATTATGACAAGCACCGTCGTCGGTATCATTACAGCAGATATATCCCAATTCACCTTTGAGTAGGTGGTGTATGAGCTATGAAGTTAAAGCTAAGGACAATCTTAATCAGCATTGTTGTAATCTTTGCTTTGCTCATAGTTGTTAGGGTAACAAAGATTTATCAGCCTGTGTTTAGCTTTCTAAAGGCTCACGGCAACCAGGTAATACTATTTCTGCTATTACTAGCCGCTGGCGTGGGTGTTTATTTCTTATTCAAGAATCGTCGTGCCAATGAAGATTTAAGTGGCAAGTGCTTTCAGTACCTCAATCGTTGGTGGTGCGATGTTATGGGCATAAACGAGGAATTGAAGCTAGAGGATGCAATTATTAAAGAGGGGTGGTACTCTAATCAGAAATTCTATGGCTTCAATGTTACTAAGAAAAACAGCAATGCACGTTTCATTGGTATTGTTGGTGTTAGCCCTATGCGTGTGGCATACTGCCTTAATGCGCCAGGCATAAGTGAGGATGCCGACCCCTTTAGCTATTTTTTTAAGCAGGCGGAGCCCACGCCCACTGCGGATTACAACGAATCTCGTCAGTTTTGGTCACCTAGCGCTACGTACCGTCGTGAGAGTTTTGAGCCACGTGCCAACCGTCGTGGCAGGACATATATTGACGGTGCGGATTTGGATGAGGAGGAGCTATTAGAGGAGAAAAAGAGGAGGCCATAGAGTATGGCGCCAATCAGGTCTATGTTCATTGGCGAGGAGGAGTTTCTGTTTATGCAGGAGCGCTTAAATCATAGCTCACCTGTAGTAACCCAGCTGCGACGTTTCCAGAGGGATGAGCGTGGCTATACGCTTAGTTCTGTACCTATAGGCTGCTATAAGGACGACGGCTCTGAGTGCGTGCTAAACTTTTCTAACTCTAAGCGGATTTTGATTTTAGGCAGCACTGGTGCAGGCAAGACAGTTCTGTCAAGTGGCATCATTGATAGGTTTAAACTGGCTGGTGGCGAGGTAAGCATATTCGATTTAAAGGGCGAGTACACAAAGAAGAACGCACCCCTTCAGGCAAAATTCAGCAAGCAAGTGCGGTTTGATAAGGAGCGTGGCTTTGACGTACCTAAGTATTTATTGTTAGATGAGAAGCCTCAGGGTTTATCTATTAAAAGCTATTACCCAGCTTTCCTACAGAAGCTCACACGCAAGAAGCTGGACGATACAGAGGTACTGGCACAGTTCAATCTGCACAGCATCTCTAAGCCTGATTTCTTAACACTGTTTGAGAACCTTACAAGTAGCAACTCACGCTATTTTGATGTGTTAGACGCCTTGTGGACGGACATAACTGAGCGTGAGCTGTATAGTTGGGAAGCAATACGTGATTTCTTTGATAGCGAGGCATCGGACTACCCTTCGTTGCAGAAGCGCATTCTATTAAAATATTTAAAGATACTGAGGGACAATTTAGTACTGGGCGATACCTATGAAAACCCAGATTTGATTAGCCCCATTAATGAAGGTACAGTGGGCATCCTCGATTTGCAGGGCATGACTAATTATACTACCGCCAACAGCCCCGCATTGGTGTATGTAGCAATCACATTACGTAAAATATATAATGCCAAAGTAAACAGTCATATAAATAAGAGAATCCACAATTTGATTATGGTGGACGAGATTAACCGCTTTTGCCCACGCATGGGCAACCCTAGCAGCAAGAAGGAGTTTTTGCAGGTACTGGACTTAAGTCGCAGTGAGCGCATTAGCTTGCTATACTCAAGCCAGGACTATAAGCGCATCCCCGAAACCTTAATCAACCAAGCTGACTATGTGTTTGTAAGCTATAAAATGGGCTTAGACCCTATGGCCGAGCTAATCCGAATGGTACTGCCTAGCGAGTATGGTGTGCCCCAAACCTTCAAGACAAAGGTAGCAAGGTTACAGGGGCGGTTACAGAAATATCGTGACGGCAGACGTGACTGGCTCATTATAGACCGCAACAACAAGGTATGGGACATTATAATACCCGCAATGCCCTTAACGCATTTAGTTGTGGAGGGTGAATAGGAGATGGCATATTTCAGATTGAGCTTGAAACCGACGCAGCTAGTGATACTATTGGCTTTAGTGGCTGCCAAGCCAAAGCTTAGCAAGGGCTGGCTAAAGAAGCAGCCTACCTTTACGCTTTGGGAGCTAAGCAAGGTTTCAAACTTGGATTTCAGGCACACTATTAGCCGCTATAAGGATTGGCTAATCGAAAGTCGCATACTAGTACCCACGGTTGACACTAGCAATTTTTATGTGGATTACGACGTGATAGCCTACTTGCTGTTCAATAAGCTTGAAACACGTGTCCTGCACGAGTTTGCTTTGGAATACCTAGATAAACCTTCTAAGCCCGCCCCATAGCGCTTTAGTCCCAAAAAGGTACAAACATTTAAATATTAACAAAGCGGTATTGGAGTGTATATAATTAATAATTTGGGGTGAACAACAACATGGCAACAAAATTAAGTGGGCTGATGTGGTTCATAGGCATCGGATTGCTGGCTATAGGAATGCTGGCTGTCTGGGGCATTTTCATTAAGGAACCCTCAGTACCCGCACAGGTGATTGTGCAGCCAGGCGGTGGCGAAGCGCCCAGCGTGCTTGGTTGCCCAACCGATGGCGACACAAGTCTAAAGATAGACGTGAAGAACAGTTTTAACGAAAGTGGCAGTGAAGGTTTTGACGTAACGGGCTACCTCTATAAGAAAGTAAGTAACGAAGCAGGAGGTACCAGCTTTGAGTACGTTCAGAGTATAACCGACACGACAAGCCCAACAGCAATAACTATCGACTGCGGTTACAACTATGTCTTTAAGCCAGTTAGTAGCTCAGGCGCCAGTGGCGACAGCTCACACTTTACTTCAGTATTGAGTGGCGACAGCGACGTGAAGATTGTTGACGGCTGGCTGGAGTTCACTGCTGACAGTTCCAACGAGAACATTATTGTTGGGATGCCTCAGCACGCAACTCTGGAGTGTAGGGCCTACGACAACATTCAGCGTGCATTAATGTACGATAGCGCAGACAGCTCTGCAACTGACTACGAGACAGACGGAGTAACCTTCACTTCTACCACCAACAATGCAACTGCAAGCGACGAGACTCTTGGCTTGGACATAGAGTTCCAGTGTAAGGCAGTGCAGACCGACACCAACTA
>QNDS01000209.1 GCA_003644925.1 Candidatus Fermentibacterota bacterium | reverse complement strand
ATGGAGAGCATCCTCATCGTTGATAACGACAATAAGATCGAATTCTCCAATCCTACGCTGCACCAGCTGTTCGAGGTAGATGAAGACAAAGATCTTACGGGCATAAATTTCCTTGATTTTGTAGTCAAGGAACACTGGGATGTTGTAAACAATCAGACTGATTCGCGCAAAAGCGGGGAATCATCGAGGTATGAACTCAAAATCATAACCGCAAAGAAGAATATCAAGTGGGTTTCTCTCTCAGTCTGTCCAAGGCTGGATACAGAGGGAAATACAATCGGCGCTGTCGCAACAGTCGTTGATATAACTAAAATGAAAACTCTGCAGTTTGAACTTACCGAGATACTCAATTCCGTTATGGAGAGCATCCTTATAGTTGATAACGACAATAAGATAGTGTTTTCCAATCCTACGCTGCACCAACTGTTCGAGGTAGATGAAGATAAAGATCTTACGGGTATAAATTTCCTTGATTTTGTAGTCAAGGAGCATTGGGATGTTGTAAACAATCAGACTGATTCGCGCAAAAGCGGTGAATCATCGAGGTATGAACTGAAGATCGTAACCGCTCTTAATAATATCAAATGGGTTTCTCTCTCAGTCTGTCCAAGGCTGGACACGGAGGGAAATACAATCGGGGCTTTCGCAACAGTAGTTGATATAACCAAAATGAAAACTCTGCAGTTCGAACTTTCCGAGAGTGAAGAACGTTTCCGGGATATCGCGCTTTGCACAGCTGACTGGCTCTGGGAAACTGACAAGAATGCAAAATACACTTATTGCTCGGAAATGGTTATCGATTCTCTTGGATATTCGTCTGAAGAACTAAAAGGGAAGACCCCTTACGATCTCGCGCCTCCCAATGACCAGAAGTATATGCGTAATAAGTATTTAGAGATATTCGAGAATAAAGAGGATATTGTTAATCTTGAAAACAGAAATCTTCATAAGAATGGCTACATAAAAATATTCCTGACAAATGGCATACCTATTCTGGGTAAGAACGGCGAACTTATCGGGTACAGAGGGGTGGACAAGGATATCACGATACAGAAACTGGCTGAAGCGGAAATCTCCCGAGCCCAGATCATAACCGAGAAGAAGAATGACGAATTGAAAGCAGCCCTCGCAAATGCAAAAAAACTTACACAGCAGGCAAGACAGGCACACCGGACTGTAAGTCCATTGTCGGCCAGGATGAATCTAGAGAGAACAACAGCCATGAACGGTCTTATTGAAATGACTGAAATCCTTCTGGGTACCGAACTAACACCGCAGCAGTCTGACTACGCCGGTAAAATCAAACAGAGCGCGAATGCGCTGAAGTTAATGATCAGGAATGAAGAGAAAAAGAGGAGATAGTGCGTTACGGCAGACAATTGCGTCGTGTAACGGGTTGTATATAATGTCCGATAAGGGATATTATGTAAAGTCATTAGTATTCCTTCTGGTTACACAGTAACGACTGTACATAATATCAATCATCTCCCCCATTCTTTCAGCACAACACATTTCTTCTTCCCGGCATGTTGTTTCGACTGTACATAATACCAATTTCACAACTGAATGAAAAAAGCCGGGTTGTTCACCCGGCTCTTCTTCCTGTCTTCCTGTCTTTCCGGCTTAAACTTTAATTCACTGCCATATCAAGTCGAGCTATCTGGTAGGATATAAAATCTGTAGTATCCCTGGAGATAGCAAGCGCGGCATCAAGGTTCGTCCTGGAGGCTTCGTAATCCTCGAGCGTGTACAGTACTCTTGAAAGTCCGGAATATGATTCCCATGCGAGCTGCGATTGCTCCGGCGTGTTCTCGAGTATACCTCTGTAAATATCCTGAGCGTTTATCAGATCGTTAGTACCGCCTCTGTTCTCAAGCGCTATAGCTAGATGCAGATTGGCGGAATTCTTCAGATCAGTCCCCGGATCTGCAGCGAGAAAATCCTGCAGCTCGGAAATGACTTCACTGTTCATTCCGAATAATATTCCGATCTTTGCAGACAGAATTGCAGAACGTCTTCCGGATTCCCTTCCCGGATATGTACGGTAATTGTTTCTTGCTATCTGCTGGGCGCCCTGAAGCTGCCCTACGGATGTTTCTATATCACCGTATCGGAGATTCTCCATCCCCATGCTGTACATCTGACCGGCAAGGTAATACTGAGCGATAGATTCGTCCGCCTGTCTCTGTGCGTTACCTGACAGCGACTGTATGACAAGAACGGCAACGATCAGCGCCGCTCCGCCTATCAAGAACTGCCGCAAATGCTGCTGCAGGAAATACATCCCGTTCATCAGGGCTTCATTGACAGGATCCTTCTTGAGTTCGGACTTTGTAAGCTTTTTTCTGGTTTTGTGCGCCATTTTCTCTCCCGATTTAAATTAGTAGCCTATTTTCAATATCACCGAATATAGTAAGAATCTGCTGCTTCATGTAATCCATATCCCGCGTATTATGGACGACATAGTCCGCTCTCTCTACTTTGGCATCGATTGGAAACTGCCGGTCCCATCTTTTCAGTGCGTATTCCACCGGGATATCATCCCGTGCAGCAATGCGTTCTGCGCATCGCTCAGCAGTATCCTCTATAACTATCATGTAATCGGGATACCTGTCTATCTTCAGTTCGTAGATCAGAGCTCCCTCAAGCACCTTTATCCCTTTGCCGTATTTCATTAATTCTGCGGAAATCGATGCCCACCGGACCATGCGTGGATGCAGGATCGAATTAAGTATGGCCATCTTCTGCGGATCATCGAATACGATGCTTCTCAGTTCCGATCGGATCTCACTTTCATCCATCGCCTGCATACTCCTGTTTGAAAACCCGTCTGCCAGATCTCTCTGAACGTAACGTTTATTGAGAAGCCTGTGGCCTATCGTGTCCAGTGAGCATACACCTGCGCAATGTTCTGCAACGAAAGATGCGGCGGTACTCTGCCCGCAGCCGCTGTTCCCTGTGATCCCGACGATACATCCTCTATCTTTTATCATTATCTTACCTGACATCCCAGCAGATATCTTCTTCCCTCAGAGTCATTTCCACCATTTCCCCCTCCCTGCTGCCCGGAGGGCTGATAACGGGAATATAGTTATCTGTCATACCTATCAGTCTGCCGGATTCCCCATCGATCCGGGACTCCACGAGAACAGAAGCATCTGTTCCTATCTGTGACCTTCTGAAACGATTTCTCTTTTCCCCGGATAGTGAACGCAGATATTGCGCTCTTTCTGTTACAGTTTCCGGATGGATCATCTCTGAGTGCATGGATGCCGCTGGAGTGCCCGGTCTTGCAGAGAACGGGAAAACGTGAAGATACGCGACCGCAGGATGCGAAATAAGATCAATGGTCCTCCTGAAATCCTTATCAGTTTCACCGGGAAAGCCAACTATCACATCAGCTCCGATTCCGATACCGGGGAACAGTTCCATACTCCTGTCAAAGAGCTCAACGATGTCCCCGCTTGAGTACATCCGTTCCATTCTCTCAAGCACTCTGTCAGATCCGCTCTGGACTGGAATATGCAGATGCCTGCAGACACCAGGATATGCCAGGCCTTCGAGCATCTCAGTTGAAAGACCGATAGGTTCCATTGAACTGAGGCGTATCCTGAATCCGCCCATCTCAAGCAGGTCACGCACAAGGCTCACAAGACCGTAATCGTCCTCATAGAGGTCTCTGCCGTACCTTACAAGGTCTACACCTGTAAGAAGTATCTCAAGAAATCCTGCGGATGCAAGGCTTTTCGCCTGAGATAACACAAGCTCCCTCGGCTGGCTTCTGGATGGGCCGCGGGCTGCAGGAACAATGCAGTAAGTACAATGGTTATCACAGCCATCCTGGATCTTCAGAAAAGCCCTTGTCTTTGAAATTTTCAGAGGCGCACAGACCGGAAATATGGCTCCGGGCGGTTCCTTCTGGATTAAAGAGCTGCTGATAAGGGGAATATCGAGCCTCTCCGCTACAATACTGACAAGATCTTTCTTAGCGGTATTGGGCAGGAGTATCACATCCTGATCATCGAACTCCTCGGGGATAACTTCCGCTACACATCCTGTTACAACGATTGAAGCATCGGTCCTCCTTGAGAAACTCCTCACGGATTTTCTGGATCTTGCAGTACTTCTCCCTGTCACGGCACAGGAGTTCACAAGGATTATAGAAGCATCATTCGGATCAGAAACCCTTTCCACGCCATATCTGCGTCTGAATTCATCCAGAATTGCCTCTGTCTCGTAGGCATTCAATCTGCAGCCAAGAGTATGGCCGTAAATTCTGTGCGGATCTTCTCTCTTCGGGAACTGCGGAAGGGGGGCATCCCCCCTCCCGCAGTCATTTATCGAACTCTTACTTCTTGTCTTCTTCTTCATCTGCTTCCGGAGCCTCTTCAACCGCTTCTTCGGTTTCCTCTTCAACAGGTTCCGCAGCTTCTTCCGTAGCCTCTTCAACCACTTCTTCTACGGTTTTCTCTTCTACAGGTTCCGCAGCGGTTGTGGCAGCTTCTTCCGTAGCCTCTTCAACTACTTCTTCTACGGTTTTCTCTTCTACAGGTTCCGCAGCGGTTTCTGCAGCTTCTTCCGTAGCCTCTTCAACCGCTTCTACGGCTTCCTCTTCTACGGGTTTCGCAGCGGTTTCGGCAGCTTCTTCCTCAGCATGCGTCGGTTCAACTTCCGGCTCAGGTCTTTCGCGTCCCTCAAGGCTCTGCCTGAAAGCGCTGAGCTCCTCCATGGGCCTGCCGTTGAAGTAACTCCGTACACTGAGCACAATTCTTCTGCTGGATGGTTCAAGCTCTATAACCCTCAGTGGAAGCTCATCCCCACAATGGATAACCTCAGCTGGATCCTCAAGATCCTCCCAGCCCAGCTGGCTCTGGGGCACGAATCCCTCGATGTAATCGTCAAGGCGTACAACAACTCCTCTGTCCAGAAGCTGTACTACTTCGCCCTTGGCGTCTTTTCCTACAGGATAGCGCTCATCCATTGAATTCCAGGGATTCTCCTGAGTCTGCTTCAGACCAAGTGATATTCGATTGTTCTCGACATCGATATTGAGGACAACGACATTCAGGACATCACCCTTCTTGAGCAGATCGGACGGATGGTTTATCCTTCTGGTCCAGCTCATGTCGCTGATGTGGACCAGACCGTCTATTCCCTCTTCGATCTCAACAAAAGCACCAAATGATGTGAGGTTTCTGATCTTACCCTCTATCTCTGTTCCCACGGGATATCGCTCTTCTATTGAATCCCAGGGATTGTCGAGTGTCTGTTTAAGACCGAGAGATATTTTCTTCTCTTCCTCATCAACACCAAGAAACATTACTTCAATGTCATCGCCCATATTCAGAACCCGGGAAGGATGACGGATATGCTTTGTCCAGGACATCTCGGAGATGTGCACAAGACCTTCCACGCCCGGTTCCAGTTCCACAAAGGCGCCGTAATCTGTGATACTGGCAACTTTACCCTTAGTCAGTGAATCGATCGGGTACCTTTCCTTGACACCATCCCATGGGAAGGGCTGCAGCTGCTTGTATCCCAGGGAAATTCTTTCACGCTCCCTGTCGAACTTGAGAATCTTGACTTCGATCTCGTCTCCGATGGAGAAAAGGTATGAAGGATGACGCACACGTCCCCAGCTCATATCAGTGATATGCAGAAGACCGTCTATTCCACCCAGATCGACAAATGCGCCGAAATCAGTGATATTCTTCACGATACCGACTCTTACCTGATCTTCCTCAAGTTCCTTGATGAGTGTTTCCTTCTGTTCTGCCCTTGCTTCCTCGAGCACCT
>QNDS01000208.1 GCA_003644925.1 Candidatus Fermentibacterota bacterium | reverse complement strand
TCCGCCTGCATGATGCTTGACCACATAGGTGAGACGGAAAAGGCTGCAAGAATAAGAAAAGCAATCGAATCCGTCATTGCCGATGGAAAGGTTCGAAGCTACGATATGCTGAAGCTGAAGGGTTCTCAGGATGTTCTGGACAGGGGAGCTGCAAGCACAACTGAAATGACCGATGCCATCATCAGTGCATTGAACTGACCGGACCCCGGCAGATCTCCTTTAATCGGCCCGGTCTGTATTAGTGACCGGGCCGATTCATTTCGTTACAAACTTCATTTGGGGAACTGCTGACCTGGCATCGGCTATATACCGCGGACGAACACCTGAACTCTTGCGAAAGGAATAGCGTTGAAGAAGTTTATCCCTCTGCTGCTGGTCGTTCTTGCCGGTGCGGCCATCTCAAATGAACCGGGCGAAGCTCTCGAAAATCTGATAGATGCCTTCTACCAAGGAGATGCTCTGGCTGTCGAGACCGGTCTTTCCTCGAAATCGATCAACATGCTCAGCATGATGCTGATGATGATCAAAATGCAGCCGGATCAGGCCGCAGCTGAGATCTCAGCGGAGCTTGAGATAGCACTGACAGGTGATGAACTCCTTTCCTGGACAACCGCCGATTTTATCTACGTTCTAATCAGCGCCCCGGGTATTACAGATCAGCTTCCAATGAGAGAGGATATAGAGATTTCCAGTTTTGACATACAGGGAGACTGCAGTACAGTGTTCCTGAATATTCCTGATTATCCGGAAAATGTCCCAATTGCAATGGTACTTGAAGGAGATGACTGGAAACTTGGTGAAAGCTTCCTGCAATCGGAACTCTAACTGATAAGGGTTAAGAATGAAAAACAGGATTGAGGCACTTTTCAGAGAACAGCTCGATAAGATCAATGACCCCGATCTAAGACGGAAGACCGTTGAAATATGGACCACCGCCGCAGAAGAGGGCGGATGGGAACCGGATGATCTGGAGAAGATCCCGTTCACTCTGCTTACCGATACACACGGGATCAATCTGATTCAGCATACTATCGCCGTAACAGAAGGCGCTCTCGGCCTCGCCCGGGCAATACAGTCGAATTGTACACTGCCGTTTGAGATCAACTATGACATGCTTGTTGCCGGAGGACTTCTTCACGATGTGGGAAAACTGATGGAGATAGAGCGTACCGGGGATGGTTACGTGAAGAGCCTGCACGGCAAACACGCGAGACATCCTATTTCCGGAGCGATACTGGCCGCAAGGTTTGATATGCCTATGGCTATTATCAATATGATCGGGTGCCATGCGAAAGAGGGGGAGGGAAGACCGCAGAGGGTGGAAACAGTGCTTGTTCACCAGGCTGATTTCGCCACTTTCAACCCCATGGTCATGCTCAAGAAAGGTCTCCTGATAACTTAGGGTCAATATCTATTTATTCTATAATATCGAATATAGAATGTGGCGTATAGGTAAGATACATAAGTCCGACCTTGATTGCTTGACCTTGTCTGGCTGGGTTGACTTGTTCCTGTGCGGGAACTATTTATGGATATTCCACTTTATACTTAATGAGATATTGGATCATTGTTTCACAGATCATTCATAAAATTCATTGAAGATGCCCCTTTCCTCTGGAGGTAGAAAATGTTGAGAGTTCTTATCATTCCGTTGCTTCTGATCGCGTTAACTGCTCATTCCGAAGTAATATACCGCGCTGAGGAATTAGCAGAAACTGCACAGTACCTTGGTACTGATGCGCAAGGCATCCTTGTCGAATTCAATCTTCCTGCACTTACGGTGGAAGATGAGATCGTAGGAGAATTCGGTTCTGGAAACGTTCTGAGAATTCCAGGAGAGGGAATGGGCGTGGCTTTTGGCACCCCGGACCTCCCGGTTATCAGAAGAATGGTTCTTATTCCCAATACCGGTGCTGTAAATGTGGAGATACTTTCATCCGAATCATCGCCCCTCGGAATCTACAATATTCCTCCATTCCAGGAGTATCCTACAAGGAGCGGAGGCCCCGCACCTTACAGAATTGATGAAAATGTTTATTCCAATTCTGAGTTATACCCCTCGCAGCCCGTTTACGTTGAGAGGATAAGTATCCTCCGGGATATCAGGGTTGCATGGGTGGTGTTCTCTCCAGTGCAGTACAATCCTGTTACCGGTGAAACTACGATTAACACGAATATCACCGTTCGCCTTACAGCTGAAGGTTCCGGTGAGAACGAGCTTTACAAAACTTTCCACGGGTATACGCGAAGTTACATGCCTATCTATCAGAAAGTTCTTGGATTTGAAGAGGGTGGAACCGACGTAATTGACGGCTCCTACCTTATCATTGGATCTACTGAGAGTATCGCCTACGCACAGGATCTCATCGACTGGAAAAGGCAGACCGGTCTTGATGTCCAGTACGGTGTAGTACCGGGCATCGGCGGCACAGCCAGCGAGATAGATGCCTGGATCGAAGACGCTTACAACGACTGGCCAAATCCGCCTGAGTGGATTCTTATAGTAGGCGACGAGAACGTTGTACCACCCTATTATTCCAACGGTACGGAAGCTGATAACCAGTACGGTGTCATAGGATCGGGTTACGATCCCAGCATTCATGTCGGCAGGATCTGCGGAGATACAGGTTCGCTGGCGTACCAGACCTGGAAGATCGAAAGCTACGAGAACGATCCATACGAGCCCACCTCAACCTGGTTCCAGCATTCCATCAGCATAGGGTCAACCGATTTTCAGGATCCCTGGATGTCGTGGAGGTACGCTCAGGTATTCCTGGCAGATGGTATGACCAATACACTGTACTGCAATTCCAGCGCGTATGGAGGCATTCCGCCTACGATCTCTAACATATCCGCTGAGGTTAACAGCGGGCTTTCACTGCTCAGTTATATCGGACACGGATCCCAGACAGCCTGGGGAACCACCGGCTTCAGCAACAGTAATGTCGCGGCACTCTCCAACGGCCGCAGACTGCCCTGGGTGAGTTCCATAGCCTGCCAGAACAGTGCCTTCGATAATTCAACAATGTGTTTCAGTGAAGCATGGATGACCTCCGGTTCTGTCGCGGATCCCAAGGGAGCAATCGGTTTCATGGGTGCAACCATGAACAGCCCTGTCGGTCCTACGGATTCTCTGGCCATGTACCAGTTCAGGGGATACTTTGAAGAGGAAATGTACCACATGGGTGCAGCTTTCGATTACGGCAAGATTATGGCTTATTCCTTTACGGGAAGCTCCAGTAACAGCGATATGCACATGATAATGGGCTGCCCCGAATTCGATATTTTCACCGATACATCCCCAATTGTACATCTGACCTGCGACCATCCCACAACGATCGCCGAGGGCAACTGGAATGTAACAGTGACCGCCGGCGGATCGCCTGTTGAGGGTGCTCTTATCGGTGTTGTTCAGGATACCACCCTTCTTCAGAGTGGTTATACGAACGCTTCAGGTCTGGTTACCCTTGCTATCCCCGCTATTCCCGGTACGGGTGATGTTACTGTTACGGGTACAAATCATAACCTGTATCCCTATGTCGCTTCGGTACCAGTATCTGGAGTGGGTGTTTCTGGTGGTGAGCCAGGCGTGCTGAGCTTTGATCTTTCCGCTCCGGCACCAAATCCGTTCGCGGCTTCCACAGCAATAGCCTTTACTCTTCCTGCGGGCGGGAACATGTCCCTGGATATTTACGATGTATCAGGAAGGCTTGTGACCCGTGTCGCATCCGGCGAAATGCTTGCGGGAACTCATTCTGTGCTCTGGTCGGGAACCGATTCTGAAGGTGCCCCGGCACCCGGCGGTATCTACCTGCTGAGGCTTACACACGGCGGTGATACAATCACAAGGTCCTGTGTGATCATCAGATAAATACTTGATCTTATCTTCCTTATGGGGGTATGTCTTCAGGACATGCCCCCGTCTGGTTTTCACGCTGGTTGACGGTTACCGCCTTTAATCACTAGATTTCAGCGTTATTAAATTGTGCCGAAGCTTGGAGGTGGCTGTCCAAGAACAGTTCACCGGCGGGTGTCCGGTGTTATCGCCAGGCCACGATAGATTCGTGAGGCACACAAAAACGGAGGTTGCTTAATGTCTAGATATCGAGGTCCGAAATTCCGTAAGATCAGGTCTTTAGGACCCCTTCCCGGTCTTACAAGAAAAGATCCTGCCAACCCTAACCCGCCCGGAGAACATGGCGGCAGATGGCGCAGGAAAAGAGCTTCAACTTACAGGCTTCAGCTTGTCGAGAAGCAGAAAATAAGATTTAACTACGGTCTGTCTGAAAAGCAGCTTCGTAAGTATTACAGAAAAGCCACTTCGATGAAGGGTGAAACCGGTCATAACCTTCTGCAGCAGATCGAGCGAAGGTTGGACAATGTTGTTGCGAGATCGGGTTTCACCATTTCCATACCTGCCGCGCGTCAGCTTGTCTGCCACGGTCATATAACCGTTAACGGCAGAAAACTGGACATTCCGTCCTATCTGGTAAAGGTCGGTGATGTTGTCTCGCTGAAGGAGAAGAGTAAGAAACTTAAAGTTGTCGAGGCTAACATTACAGAGGGTTCCGGTATTGGTGTACCGGCATTCTTAGATGTTGATCCCGCCGCAAGGAAGATCATCATGAAGGTTCTTCCTTCGCGGGAGGATGTTCCTCTTGAAGTAGACGAACGTATGGTTGTCGAGTTCTACTCGAAATAGCAGTTTCAGTATAAAGAAAACCCGTGGAAAGCTCTGCAATCCACGGGTTTTTCTGTTTGTCAGGAATAGCAGTAGATCAGCTTAATCCATATCGTCAAGGTTAACTGCCCATTCGAAGCCGTTTTCATCAACATCGATTCCCCAGAGGGTGTAGGTGTCGCCGTCTACGTCTTCTACCTTCATGTCATAGGTTCCGGGGTCTACCCAGACTGTGATATCACTTGATTCTGTAAGAATATCAGCTCCGAGGCGATCTTCACCCCAGGGGCCATCCGAAGGGTCGACATATACGTAAAAGATGTCCCAGCCGCCGAGATCGTTAAGGATGGTAACAGGTGCAATTCCATCGCCTGTTTCAAGAGAAACGCCTTCATAAACAACGTCATCTGACATGGAATCCATGTCATCGAGCGTTACAAACCATTCGAAGCCGTTTTCATCAACATCGATTCCCCAGAGGGTGTAGGTATCGCCGTCTACGTCCTCGACCTTGATATCGTAGGTTCCGGGGTCTACCCAGACGATAAGCTCATCGTCCTGGTAGAGCAGTTCGGCGCCCAGGCGGTCTTCGCCCCAGGGGCTATCCGAAGCGTCGACATATACGTAGAAAATGTCGTATCCACCAAGATCATTGATGATCGAGATAAATGTGGTTCCCTCGCCTGATTCGACTATCTTGGGTTCGAAGTACTCATCTTCATCCCAGCCGGCATCCATATCATCCAGCGTTACATTCCACTGGTAGCCTTCCGCACCGATCTCAACCTGCCAGAGTGTATAAGTGTCACCGTCTTCGTCCGTAACCATAATGTCCCAGGTACCTTCTTCTATCTCAACAGTGAAGGATTCTCCAGAAGCGAGGATATCTTCTCCGAGGCGGTCTTCGCCCCACATGTCGTCGGACGGATCAATAAGTATGAAATATATATCCCACATCTCAAGCCCGTTTGTAATGGTGACTTCAACCATTGCTGCTTCATCAGTATCCTCTGGAATTTGTGTTCCCTCATCCGCCTGTTCACCGCAGGCGGTAAACATTGCTATAGCAAGTATACTGAGAAGGAATGCTAATCTCTTCATCAAGGTTCCTCTCTCTCTA
>QNDS01000207.1 GCA_003644925.1 Candidatus Fermentibacterota bacterium | reverse complement strand
TTCAACGCACGAAGAGCGCATACGCTTGGTCCTGCCACTGCCATTTGGCTGATAAACTTTATCAGATCCGCAGGGGGCCGACCGAGGGGCGGATCTAATCGTTCATCCATGGCCTGCTGCAACAGATCCAAATGTTCAATGAACCTTTCGCCGGAGCTTTCAGCAGCAATCGCAGGCCAGCCGACCGATTCATCGACCAACCAATTGCTTAAGCCAGGATATCGAGCGCCATCCAGTATCGCAGATGCCGCCCAATACCAGCGTCGATCCTCCGGACCTGTTTCAGGAGATCGTTTAACCAGTTTGTTGATATATGGTAAAAGGGTCTCCGAGGCTTTTTTCAGTAAAAGGGTAACCGGTATCGGCTCACCATCATGATGGTCCAATGCTATTTTAAGCGGGTCCACAAGAGAAGCAAGTCCGGGGCTGGGATACATCAAGACAAGAACGGACATTCCGGTCAAACGTCCATCCGCGCTCTTTGCATATCGAAGAAGGGGGCGTAGTTCATCGTAGAGCTGGTCATGATTTATCCGCTTTGGCAGCAAGGACAACATTCGGCGTTCAGCCTCATAGGAGCATAGTGAGGCGATGGCGTCCGGTACGACATTCCAGGCCGAAAAAACCAGATATTTTGTGATATCTCGAATGTCCGCATAGGCGCCTTCGGGTTTGCTATACGGCATGGAAGGCGGCAACCATAGAAGTTTCCAAAATCCACGATCGATCGTCAGTGAAAAAAGCTCTCGCATTCTCGGATTGGCTGGATCAACTTCCTGATAGGTTTGAATCTCATTCTTGCTCAAAAGTCGGTTTTCATTTTCCTTCAAAGCCAGGAGCAGTTCCTCTGAGGCATCCCCACACTGAGCTTCCAGCTTTCGTCGAAATTCGTAGCGTCTCAAAAAATTTATTAAATAAGGACTCGATTTCCAGTATTCTATAATATCTCTGGCCCCCACACTCGAAGAAACGCGATCGGCGAGTACGGCTTCATGAAGATCTCTGGGTACAAGCGTTGGCCTCTCTCGGGATTCATAGAGCATGGCATTCTGAGCCTGAGTCATGCCTACTCTTTCGGTGCGGCACATGACGCGACACAGTCTCGACTGAAGAGTATCACGTGTGTCTCTCGCAGCTACGCCATCATCCGAACCAAAATGATAAAGTGTCTCCCGGAATGCTTGGATTTCTTTTTTTACCTCCTCGACGATTTCATCCGACTCGAACAAAAACTGCAATGTTTTGAGGAAGTCGGAATAATGATCGTCCTCTTGTTCGTGATCGAGCGACAGCATTTTATAGGGGGTGGCGGACAGAAGAAGCGTTTTAACACCCTCGTATCGGAAAAGCCTTTGTGCTAAGCGTGCATCGGGATTGTTATGGTCAAGCAGGTTTTTGAACCGCTGGAACTCATCGAGAATGATCAAGTCTGGTTCCAGCATTTCAACACTCATTTCGGCAATCCGAAATCGTAATTCCTTTACAAGTTCCAGGCGTTCTGGGTCGTGCCGCAGCACTCTTCTTTTGGATCGGGCACAAAAGTCTGTTATTCTTTGGTGAAAGTCTTTATCGGAAACGACGTTTTTTACAAATGCTTCGGAAATGTCTTCATCAAGGTTTTCCGGTTTCCATTTATTCGTCCACCACCGCCAGTTGTCATCGCTCACACGGCATTGAAGCAATCGTCGTAAACCTGCTGGGCTGGCATTCAATTTCCCTTTTAATAGATAATGAATAAGAGCGCGCTCTTCATCCCTTCCCTCCCGCGACTTCGGATCAAAACTTGTTCCCGGGGTGAGACTCACGTAGTTTACGCTATTTTGGCGAATACCTGCAATATGCATCGGAAGCAGTGAGAGGCGTGTCGGGCGCACGAATTCCTGAACGCCAGAAACGTTCAACCGGTTAATATTCTGGGATGCAATGCTTATGTTTGAACATATGTAGACGATGTCGATCCTTTTAATGTCCTCCTTTAGAAAATCGATTGCCCGGGCGATGACCCCGCGTGCGACAAGCGTCTTCCCTAAACCAACCTCGTCAGCAACGAGGAAGCGGTTTGTCGCATCCTGGTCCAGGTAGAAGCGCCGGAACACGTAGTCTACGGATCTGCGTTGAAAATCCTTCAACCTGGCAAGGACACGTTCGGCACCATTCGATGGCTTGGTCATTGGTCGGCCTCCGCCATGGCTTCCTTAAAAACGGCCCATAATTCGATAAACTGCGGAGGAACGATTGCGTCTGTTTTTTTGTTTTTCAGCAGGCGTTTCACTACGGCTTCGACATCCCTTAGCTTTTTTCTATCTCGGCTGAAAGCCCTTGCAAGTTCTTCAAGGATGGGTATTTCAGATAAGAACCCATCTCTCCAGAATCCGCTTCCGCTGCCTCTGTTGAACAGGCTGCCCCCACCAAAAATCCCGCCGGTATATTCACCCAGCAATAAGAGGATATACCTTAAAAATCCATCCTGATTATTAAGGATCAGCTGGAATATGGCATCATCGCGGTTTTCAGGAAGCCCTTCCACAGGAAGGCTCAAAACTATCCTAAGAGAAATATTTTTGATCTCTGAAACAAGTTCGAAAGCAATGAGGCCTGTTACTGATTCGGTGGCGTATTGGCCGATATCGACACTTTTATGTCGAGCTAATCCCATCGTGTCCACAGCCCGGCCTTCTGATACGGTAATTGGCCAGGCTTTGAACTTGGAAATACCATCAAAACAAAGCCGCTCGGAAGATTTAATCAATAGCCTCCAGGCTTCATCGCTTTTTTTGCAGGTCACTTTTAGCTTAGTTTCTGCCAATAAATCTCTTGCCTTTTCGAGTGCGTTGCGCGCCTTTGCTTCTTCATCATCTATAGCGGAAGGTTCTTCCGGTCTTACATACTCCGACAAAACAGGCCCAAGGCCACTATCCGCGATGAGGGTTTCCACACCTCCAACCCGGCTTGTCCTGCCAATCAATTCGACGAGGATCTCTGTATTGATTCTTTCAAGAAGAGCTGCGCTGGTTGCATTTGCCGAACCGAGATAAAGATGTGTCCACCATCCCTTTTCAACAATATAAACCTTTGCATGAAGCCCGACTGTGTCATGCTGTTCCTGTTCCTTTCCATCCTCGGTTTCGGCTGCTTCGTCGAGCGTATACCATCTTTGGGCTATTTCCATTGATTCAGCGGCAAGCTGATTCAATTCATCAGGCCTGGAAATAACACTGGTCAGCTGTTGAGTGTTGCTGTTCAGCCATGAGAGGGCGCGATCTGTAATAAACGGTGAGATTACAGCCATCCTTTTAGACCAAGGTGGGGTCCACGATTTTCTGCCAACCCCGAGAATGTGAAAGTAAATCTCTTCAAATCCCTCCGGCAGATCCCAAGGGGTCTTTCTGACTTCATCAGCCAGTTTTTCCGCCAGATCCAATTTGGACTTGGATACCGGATGAACAGCCATGGATGGCAGTGCCTTTATCAATTCACCTATGGGCCGGTTGGCCGCGATATAGCGACCCTGGGGTTGGCCTTCAAGTTGAAGGGAGATATCCCAGGAACGGTCGTACGTGATATTCCGAGACAGAATCAGCAACCTGATTAAAGGGGGTTCATTATCGAGATCAGGCTGTACAAAACGGAGGACCCAAATCTTTGGGTGGAATGCACCACCACGTGGGGCTTTAACTGGCGTTACCATGTTTTCGAGCAAACCAAAAAGGACATTACTGCCGGAAGGGGGCTTAATGCCTGTGTGGCCTACATACACATTAAAGCGGTCTGAAAGCCTTCGCAGAGACTCCAGAAGCCGAATTGGATCAATGGTGGCTGTTGAAGAGCGGTCGGCAAGGGCGAGGTGTGTCGGCAGTGACAGCAATGTGGCCGGGTCAAGGGAATAGGTGGTCGCCAAAGCCTGGTCAAAGACGTATCCAGGAGGTGGCGTTACAGCTGCCGTGTATAGGCTTCTTATATCAGGATTCAGCATGATCTGCCCTGTTTAAACCAGCATATAGATCAGAGAGCAACGTTTTCACATTACGCCAGCGATAAGACATTTGCCCAACGCCGGCATACCCTTTCCATTGATCTCTTGCCCGGGGATTCGTAAAACGCGACCTTGTGCCCTTGAGGCGCTGTTCCCGGGAACGGATCAAGAACCTGCTCTCATCATCGTCAGCAACATTTCCTTGGGTCGTGAGGGCTCGATGATACCAGTTGGTAACAAAGTCTTTAGTCCGCCTCGTAATCGTGTGCCCACGGCCAACCGTCAAATTCCATAATTCATCAAGAGGGAGGTCTATAACTCGGCAGTTCTGCAATCGAACCTTCCATTGAGATAGGTTTTCTCGATGATCATCTTCGATCTCTTTGCGTTCCGTTAGTTCGGCCAGCATCAGATTATAAAGGAATGCGGCTCCATGCATTAAAGTCGAAAAGAATTCGGCATAATTCAAAAGGTCATTTTGTAACTGAGAAAAACTGTTTTTTTCTGGATGCTCCCATGGAAATTCGCATTCCACGGGTTTGCAGTTTAAAGCCAAGTGGGAATAAAGGCTATCTTCCTGGGATTTTAAAATACGGTCCAGTAGAAAGCTGGCTTCATCAGGCTCCAGATCAAAGCGGATGTTTTTAATTTTATCAGGGAAACCACGGGGTGTATCAGGAAGTCGCGGATGCCAAGTTAAAGTCTCGGTCTCCGGGAAGCCGTCTTTTTCCCAGCGCCCTCTTGAAGCATCCCGACGGCGATATACCTCATCTATATGCCTGTGGTATTCATCTTGAGCACAATGAATCAGCCGAATTCCCCAAACACCCAAACCATTCCAATAAACAGAGCTGGGTAATCGTTTTAAGGCCCTTCCGGCGACCCTGCCAAATACTCCTCCATGATCATCAGCCGTTAATAAAGGATCAACCAAAGCCATTTCCATCTGACGGGCCTTAGCGGCAAAGGTTGGAGGAGATACACGCCTTTTTTCGAGTTCACAATAGACCCAGGGGATGAAAAGCATATAGCGAAGGCGGGTTTGGATCGTGCTGGTGCCTGGGAATAGTGCATCCGCGAATGAATCCCTGATGGCACCTAACCCGAGTTCATCACGGCTTTCTTTCTCCTGAAAAAGCGACAGGATTCGAAGCGCTCTTTCGCGAGCAGCAGGATCATGATCAATCCATGTCAGAGTTGATGGCACAATATCTTTTCCTATTCCCTGTATACATATTGCTCAATGAGTTCCCTGTAAAGCGAACCATATAGGTGTCGAAGCAAGAAACTGAGCTTCACGATACCTAATAAAATGGCAATTTAAAATTGGTTCAATCGCTTACAATTAATATTTAGGATCGCGCTTATAAAAAGGCATATTTTCCTTACAGGTCTAGCAAATCATCTGTATAGTCTGCGTTTAGCAATTCTTGTAACGCGATTAAATGCTTCTCATTGAATTTAATGACACATTCATCTCCACACAATTTGATTCGAACCTGCAGGTTTTCCGCCCCCCCTTCAGCTTTCGTTTTCATCGACCTTATTTGATCAACAATATCATCAGCTTCTACCGCTCCATGCTGCCATTTTGCAAAGTGCTCAGCGCACATACAAAGCGCATTTGCATAGGTATCAACCTGGCGGGCAAATTTTCTTGGAACCATATAATTAGCAATGAAAAATGGTTGGCCGTCCCTTTCTGGAAAACTATCACCACATATCTGACATTTCCCTCGGTACCATTCCCCTAAAGTCATACGCACCTGTTCATCTGGGCCTTCAAGGATTGTGCGCTCCGTCTTTTTCCGTCGTTTCTGTGGCTCAGGTTCATTTTCGATTCTGTCTT
>QNDS01000206.1 GCA_003644925.1 Candidatus Fermentibacterota bacterium | reverse complement strand
ATGTTTCTGTTACCGGCGGTTTCAATCGCCTGTTTCAGTAAAACATCATCCTCGTTTGCTGCTGCTACTTTGGCGAAGCGTATTACCCACTTGTTATCATCCGGATCAAGTCTTGTCATTGCATTGCATGATTGGAGAACAGGAGGTTCCTTCAGTGATGGTTTCGATTTGAGGTAGAGAAGATATTCTTTTTTTGCGTCTTCGAATTTTCCCTGACTATCGTAGCTTAGAGCTTTTATGTAATGCGCTTCAGCGAATTCGGAATCCATTCTTAATGCTTTTCTTGCAACTGAAAGAGCAGCCGAATGAAGTCCGTTGATGCAGTAGAGCTGTCCGGCTTTTGAGAAATGTTCAAGTGCTTCTTCGGTGCGATCGAGCTTTAGAAGTACATCACCAAGGGTATTAAGTATTGAAGCTTCATCAGGGTCTTCTTTGATCATGCGATTCAGGATTTTCTCTGCGCTGTCGTATTTACCTTCCTGAAAAAGATCCTGAACTTTCCGACGCTGTTCAATATCTATCATTATTCATCCTCATGGTTGCAACGAAGTGCTGTCAATGCTACTCAAATATACTGGAAACTAGTTGTCCAGCGACAATCAAGTCCTCAATATCAGGTATTGCCATGTGATAAGCAATACCCCGGTAATCATCAAGGTCCCAGAGTATCATATCCGCATCCATCCCTGGAGCAAGAGCGCCTTTGTAATCGCCCATTCCAAGGGCTGCGGCACCGTTTACAGTAGCTGCGGTTACCGCTTCTTCAATAGTAAAGCCGCACTGGCATACCGCAAGATTGATCATCATCGGCATTGATTCACAGAAACAGCTGCCTGGATTGAAGTCCGTTGCTATTGCGACAGCTGCTCCTGCATCGAGAAGTTTTCTTCCAGGTGGGAATGGTTTGCCCAGGAATAACGCTGTTCCCGGCAGCAGTGTAGCAACCGTATCGCTTTTCGCGATTTTTTCAATATTCCGATCGGAAATGGAAAGCAGATGATCTGCACTCATGGCGCCCAGATCCACGGCGACAGAGGCGCCATCCGTATCGTGGAATTCGTCTGCGTGCATCTTGATGCCGAATCCCATCGTCTTTGCAGCCTGAAGGTAGTATCTTGATTGCTCGGCAGTGAAAACACCCTTTTCACAGAAGATATCTACAGAATCTGCAAGCTCTCTGGTTTTAATTTCGGGCAGTACCTGATCAATGAGATACCTTATGTATTCATCTGGACGATTCCGGTATTCCGGAGGTATTTCATGAGCACCCAGGAATGTTCGGGTAATTGTTCCGGGCCAGTATTCTGAGAGCTTTGAAGCTGTTTCGAGGCATCTGATCTCAGTTTCAAGATCGAGGCCGTAACCGCTCTTTACCTCAACAGTCGTTGTTCCATAGAGGAGCATGGTCGTAAGGTGTTTAAGAAGATTATCCTCAAGATCATCAGATGAAGCCTGTCTGGTTCTGGTGACGCTGTTAAGTATGCCTCCACCGGCTGCAGCAATCTCTTCGTAATCAGACCCCATGGCGCGCATGGCGAATTCAACCTGTCTGGTTCCGGCGTAAAGGGGATGAGTATGCGAATCTACGAAGCCTGGTGTAATAACTCTACCGGCTGCATTAATTTCAAGACTGTTATCAACAAGTTCTACGTTATCGTGCGCGTCCCGCGTTTGTCCTGTCCACACTATTTTACCACTAAAGGAAGCGAGGGCAGCTTTCCGAATGATCGAAAGTTCTCCTGCAGCCTCTCCCCTTCGAAGACCAGGCGAACCGGCCATAGTGACCAGTTCGCCAATGTTTGTCAGAAGTAAATCGGACTGAACTATCATGGTGGGAAGTTAAATCTGTTCTAGGACTACAGATGCAACCTTTCTTCCACCCATTTTATGAAATCTTATCCTGCCATCAGCTTTGGCGAAGAGTGTATCGTCGTTTCCTCTTCCCACATTCACTCCGGCATGTATCCTGGTTCCACGCTGCCGGACGATGATGCTTCCGGCGGACACCAGCTGTCCGGCTGCACTCTTAACTCCAAGCCTTCTGCCAGCGCTGTCGCGGCCGTTTCTGGAGCTGCTCGATGATTTTTTGTGTGCCATATTCTGAACCTTTCAGTAACTAACTACCTGTTTACAATTACCATTGTGTTCCAGTTGGAAGCTCCGCTGGAGAATCGAGCGATATATATCCCTGTAGGAACTTCAGAACCATTGCTGTTCCTCAGGTTCCACACAAAATTCTCTGCTAATGGAGAAACATCCAAACCAATGATGGAACGGCCTGTAATATCGTAAATTGATACGATTCCTCCAACCCCCGTCTGCGGGATTACGAAACTGCATGATTCCCGCGTTGGATTAGGGAAAACGGAGAATGCTCCTTCGAATGCTTCTTCGGATCCCTGTATTCCGACATTGGAAAGGACAAAACTTACTTCCACCCTCTCCTGTGAACCGACTGATACATTCTCTACAGACTGTGATGTGTAACCGCCTGCGGTCACCACCACATCGTATGTATCGGGAAGAAGTGTTTTATGATAATCACCAAGAGTTACATCCGTTCTGCAGAATCTGAGGGATTCAGAATCCGTACCATCATGTATGCCTATCGAAAGCTGGGCATCTATGGGGTCTCCAGAAGTGTTCGTTACGGTTCCCCAGATACCGTAGGTGCTTTGTGTGAAAAACTCAAGTATTGCCATATAGTGTGCGTTTGCAACACCGGGCCAGTCGGACACATGCTTATTCTCATGTACTTCGATGGTCTGATCGATAGTTCCGCATTCACCGTAGCTCCAGTCGTTGACGTCCCCATGAGTTTCGTACCAGCTCCACCCCGGGTATGCTATCCAGAAACTGCCGCTGAAATAGCTTACTATCCCTGGAACAGCAGCGTAATCAATGGCCTGCTGATGGACAACTCCTGAATCCTCCGGAAGAGGATTTCCAGTGTAATTCCAGACGGTATTGATGCATGCGGCGCCGCCGTGAAGGGATAGGCCTGCTGTGAAGGGATTTATGAAGTTCTCAACAGTTGGCCAGCTCTGCATGGTAAGGTCCCGCAGGGCTGCTGTTTCCGGCTCGCAGAAGGGAGCAGATCCGCCTCCCGAACCGGTCCACATGTAGCTGAGATTCCTGTTTAGATCGATTCCATTGGCGTTAGATCTCTGATCATGAAAATAACCATCGGGATTGAGAACGGGAATTATCCAGGTTTCAGTATTGTTAACGATGTATGCACACATAGAGCTCGTGGCGTAATTATCCGTCAGTATTTCGAGGTAATGGAGAGTTGTGGTTGACGAAGCCTGTTCATCGCCATGTATCCCGCCAAGGATCCTCATCTCGGGTTCGATTTCTTCAGTCGAGGGATTGTCGGAAACTATAACAGCTACAATGGGTCTCCCCTCTACACTGGTGCCTATCGTTTCCTTCCTGCAGATATTCGGGTGGGCGGCAACAACAGCGTCTATAGAATTGAAAATATCATCAAGTGACGGGTAGGGTACAAGAGGTTCCGTTATGGGAACTGGAACAGGATTAAAACCGATATGACGGAGCATATCCTCTTGTTGTGCATCGACGTATATCATGGCTTTTCCGCCGTGTGCCCATTCAATAAGGAATCCCGCCTCTTCGAGGAATCTGATTTCTGACATATTTACATTTATGATAGTAACGGAATAGTGGGGAACAGAATAACTGAAATCGTTCGACAACATGGTTCTACCGGCATTAGAGAGTGCTGCCGTTACAAACAGAATAAGTAATAGTTTCTTATACATCTGCATGGATCCTCTCAGGATTGTGATTTATGATAAGCCTTCAAAGGAATGTAATAAAGGCAAATATGGTTCCCGAAGATTACTTAAGTCAAGTCTTCAGGAGGTTTTCCACTTGCCATCAGGGCCTTTGAATCTGTAGAATATAGCCTTCGGAAATCGGGGCGTGGCGCAGTTCGGTAGCGCACCTGCTTTGGGAGCAGGGGGTCGCCGGTTCAAATCCGGCCGCCCCGACCAGTTCATTTCTTGAATTTATGCCGGAGTCTCTTCCATCTGTCTGTTCTATCCTGTTTACTGCTCCACAGGAGTTTTTTAATGGATTCCTTCTCATCCTTCGTACCGAAGCAGATGAGTTTGTCATTCTCAGAAAGCCGGAAATCACCAGAAGGGCTGTAAACGTAGCTATCATCGGTTCTCATGACGGCAATTATGACGACACCTGTTTTTCCATTCAGTTTCAGCTTTTTCAGTGTCCATCCTATAGAAGGACATCCCTTACTGATCTCAATACTGATGTAACCTTCGGTATTCTCGCGAGCAAAGACTATCCTGTCAAGAAATCTGGCAACATTCGGCCGGATCATCTCATTGGAGATCCTGAATCCTTCCGCAGTATCCTGATTGACCGTCCGTCTTGCTCCCACAAGCTTCAGTTTTCTTTCAGCAGAGATGTCTGATGCTACCGAGTATATCTCCAGTTCTGGGTTGATTCTTCTTGCAGAAAGGCTTAGGAATACGTTGCTTCTGTCGTCCGGAAGTACACAGAACAATGCTTGAACATTTACAAGATCCGCTTTTTTCAATATACTGTCAGTCAGACAGTTGCCCTGTATGTCGGTAACGTTCTCCCCGATATCAGCCGCTATTTTCAGTGCGCCTGGATCAATGTCTATGACTATGACTGCGTAACCGTACCTGACCAGCTCCCTGGTCACGAAAAGACCGGTTTCACCTGCTCCGCATACCGCACAGATCGAGTTGCATTTATCTGACTGGTTCACTGTAATTTCCTGTTTTTACGTCGCTGCAGCAGTCTTGTAAGAAGCTGCAGCTGTTCGGGGGTTTCAATGGCGAGGAGGACGTCAGCCTGCTCGAGGATGTAATCAGCTCCAGGATTGTATTCTATTGAACCATTCTGTTTCATTACAGCAAATACACTTATACCGGTCATCCGACCGATGTTAATCTCCCCGAGGGTCTTCCCGATGGAGGGGGAGTCGGTGCTGATGGTGTATTCCTCTATCCTGCAGTTCTGGTCAACGCTGTCTATCATCTTTTCCATGAAATCCATGGTCCCTTTGTTGAGAATGCCTGCAACAAGCTTCTTCCCAACCGCAATAGAGGGTGTAAAAGATACGTCCGCCCCTGCAAGCGCCAGCTTCTCCTCATTCTCCTCCCCTGCTGCCCTGCTGACTATCTTGAGGTCGCTATTCAACAGATGTGCAGTAAGTGTAAGAAAGAGGTTATCACTATCGTCCTGCAGAACAGATACCAGTCCCCTGGCCCTGCTTATTCCCGCCTCTTCGAAAAGAACGTCATCCGATCTGTCTCGAGTAAGATAGAGGAAACCATTTCTTTTTCTCAGGTTGAATGGCGGTTCATTACCAACATCAATACCCACAACGGGTATTCCGGTTCGAAGGAACTCCGAAATGACAACACTTCCTGCTCCAGTGCATCCGCATACAATGTAATGATCCTTCAAGCGGGATATGTTTCGAAGAAGGAGACGCCTTTTCATATTCTCCGCCAGGCGTGTTCCTACGAGGTATGCAACAAAATTAGCATTGACATAAAGAATAGCCATATATGCTATCAACACAAACACGGTAACCCATATATTGTAAGCTCTTCGCCATTTCTCGTCCATGAAATCGTAGGCATATTCCCTTATAACATCATCGAACCCGACTGTAGTGATGGTTATTGCAGTCATATACCCGGAAAGCAGAAGTTCACCGGCAAAAGTACTTTCATCAAGCTGCATCTCTATGTCGGTTATCTCGGAGAGCTGAGCTGCAGTTGGAGATTCAACATTTTT
>QNDS01000205.1 GCA_003644925.1 Candidatus Fermentibacterota bacterium | reverse complement strand
GCTTGCGGGCCCAATCCAATTCCATGGGACGACAGTTAGAACCGCTTTCACCACCGGCAATCAACCAGTCAACTCCTAGCTGCCTGAGCTCGTCGGCGGTGACATTGATTTCCCCAATGAGTGGCTCAGCAGAGATATATCGTACTGGGACAGCGGGAACCTTCGCAAGCTGTTTTGCGCGCTTCCAAAACCACTCATGGTTTTCACCGGTAACGCCGAGCCACACATTGTTGAGCGGCCAGTCATGCGGCAAGTTCTTGATGATACGTCCGTGGCGCTTGGTAAGTATCTGATAGGTGTGCTGGTTGGCTTTGCGGATGATCTCGTAAGCTTCTTCGCGCCACTGGTCGGCGGCCTTGATGAACCAGTCGGACCAGGAGCAGGTGAAGATCAGCTTTGGCTCTTTCCACTTGACAGGGTTGTTGAAGGTGGTCTTGGTACGCCGGACAAACTCAGGGTCCCACTTCCCGTACCGCCGCATCTCGCGGAACATGTAGCAGTGGTCGCAACCGGGGGAGAGGTGTTCGCAGCCCATCCACGGATTCCATGTTGCCTGTGTCCAGGCTATGCCGCTTTTTTCTGCCATCAGTACGGAGCTCCATATGACCCCTTGGGGATCGGCATTGACGAACCGAAGTGGAAGCGAGCCTGGCATCGTGTACAGAAGCCGTGGAGCTCAAAGTCTACGGTGTCGTGGTCTTCGTCCTCGAGCCCTTCGTACCAGTCGCCGCCACCGGTGTCCTCGAGCTCTACCGCTTCCCCGCAGCAGGTGAGCTCGAAGTTGGCGAATTCGGTGTATGGCTTGCCCTCGCCGGGTGACGCGTTTGGTTCTGGCTGGTTCAGCGCAAGTCGGGCCGGCCGAGAGGCGGGGCGAAGTTCGGCGCTGGGAGGAGGTTCGTAGAACGCCAACGGGGCAGGCGCAGAGACGCCGAGTATCTCGTTGCCGATGTCTGGCAGTGGGGCTGCCAGTCCACGAGAGGTGCCCATGGTATCTGGCAGGGAGAGGCCGCGGTCCGCAGTTCTTGCCGGCTGTAGCGCCAGCCCTGGCTGGTCGAACTCTTCCGGGGGCGGGAGGGAGTTGCCGTATTTTCTATCCATGAATGACTCCACGTTGTCTATGGCCTCGTCGGGGAAGGCCTTCGTGAGGTAGCGAAGATTCCACATCGCGTCCTCGAGGGATTGTGGATGGACGGCCTTCCCTGGTCCGAATGTTTTGTTGACATCGGTACCATTGAAGACGTCGGGGTCGATGGCGTCGCTTAGGTAGAGCTCCTCGAAAGCGTTGTACCAGTCCTGGCCCGCGACAGATGTGGGCAGAGGTAGCTTGTGTTGGTCGAGTATGGAGAGCCAGGCGCCAACAACCGCGTCACCCTGTGCAGCGGCGACGTAGCGTCTGGCCTCGGCGTTGGTCATTCGACAACCTCCAGGTCTATGGCGAGGGTCTGATCATCGTGCTGGGCAAGCTGTTCGAACTCACCTCGCGTAATCTTCCCGTCGGTAACAATCTGAGACACGTTCCGCTTCCGCTCGAGGGCCGTGATCATCACGCCGTCGATCGAGTCGGGCACCATCAGGAAGTAGAAGAACATGGGCCTAGTCTGGCCAGGTCGGGCGATTCTCCTTGCGCTCTGGTAGAACTCTTCGTAGTCGTAGCTGAAGCTGTAGTAGATAGCGTAGTTTGCCTCGACCAGGGTTAGCCCGTGGCCGGCGGACTTGGGGTGGCACACGAGGATCTGGCAGTTGTCGTCGTGTTGAAACGCCTCAATGTTACGGTCGCGAGCTACATGGCTTATGCCACCAAACAGCCCCCTCGCACCGAACCGCCGATAGCGCTTGACGAGGGTCTTGCATTCCCACTTGTACTGGGCCCAGATGATGGCCTTTGTAGGCTTCCGGTCTTCGTCGCCGAGCCGCTTGCCCAAGACCTGATCGAGTAGCCCGTCGCATTCCAGCATCTTTGGCGGGTCTTTGCAGAGGGGGACGGCTTCCTTGTTGTCGTTGATGACAAAGCCGCCAGTGATCTCGCGCAGTTTCATCAATCGTACCGCGGCGACACGGGCTGTGATGGGTTCGTTCTCGAACTCGGCGAACAGCCTATCTCTCATGTCGTTGTAGACCTTGGTTTGCTCCTTGGTCATTGTGACGTCGCGGCGAAGGAACTGTTTGTCGGGGAGGTCTACGCAGTCCTCGGCCCTGAAGCGAACCATCCGATCTTTGATGGATTCGTAGACCGAGGGCCCGATGCCGGCCTTGGGGCGCCAGTGAGTGATGGGGACCTTCCTACCGCCGTAGACCGCATCTACGCCTTTCATCTGGAAGGAGACATGGGTGTCGTGGCGGTAGTCTTGAAAGCTCGGCTGTAGCGTTAGCCCGTGGTCAAGGATGTGAAATTGGGACCACAGGTCGCCGATGCCGTTGGGCGCAGGCGTACCGGTCATGGCGATGGCGTTGGATGCCTTCGCTCGCAGAAGGCGGCACAGCTTGTAGATTTGCGATGTGTTGCTTTTGATCTTCGAGCTTTCGTCAATGACCAGGGCGTAGTGCTTGCCCGCCTTGAGCAGTCGCCGAATGAGCGCCATGAGCTCCTTCTCTTGGCGGATAGCGCTCTCGGGATTGATGATGTAGACATCGCCGTCCTGTGCGTAGCGGGCGGCCCGTTTCTCTTTAGTCTTGTAGGTTGACGGCTCGTGTAGCCGAACCGACTTGAGGTCGGTGAACTTCTCGAGGTCGTGCTGCCACGCGTGTTTGATAATGTTGACGGGGCAGAGGACGATCAGCGCCAGGGGGTCGCCCGCCTTGACCAGGCTGTCGGCCCAGGTGCCGACGATGAACGTATTGTGGGTAACGATGAAGTCGTTGACCACATAGGTCTTGTCGGGGGAGTCGACCGAGATGCAGACTGCCTCCGCTTCTCCCTCTGGTTCGATCGACGTGATGGTGCGGACGATATTGTGGGTATGGGGGTGTTTTTTGCGATCGAGCTTGAACGGCGAGACATCCGAAGGGAGCGTTAGGCGAACCAGATAGGACGGGCGGCCGGTTCTGAGCTCGCCCTTGTACCTGAATTTTGGCTTAGCCTTGAGACTGTGCTTGGCGCGCCCCCCAAGGGACTGGGTCAAGAAAACGACGGCATCCGCGAGATCTTGTGACGAACTGCTGAACTCAACCGTGCATGTTGCACCAGTGCCACCGTCGGTATCGAGGAGGCCCTGGAGAAGCTCTAGTCGTTGCTTGGGTGACGCGAACAAGTACTCATGAGGGACGAATTTCTCCCATGAGTGGCAGCCCCACAGGCCGAGTCCTTTTAGGGTTTGAGTGACGGAATTCGCCTGACCGAGAGGGGTGACAATAGACCAGCGTTTCGTACGGCCTATGGGAGTGAGTTCATGGACCGTGCATCTAGGTGGCAGCAGTGGGGCAATGGTTGTTGCAATCTCTGCGTCGTTCTTCGTCCACGAGGGTGTACCGGTGGTTATTGAACCGTCGCCTAGAAGAACTCCTAGTATGTATGGGTGGAGCGGTAGGTCTTGCTTGGCAAACTGGATTGGCTCTACAAGCGGAATACGCCAACGGCTCGATTGTTGAGCCTTTCCGTAGAACAGTCCGGCATCGACAATCTCCGCAGTGCTCATGGTGCGCCATGGTTTGTTACGCTGGTCATCGTTGAAACTGCGTACTAGCCAGAGGTGCTCGGCTCCTGCCAGGACGCTAGCTCCGTCGTTGAAGGTGACGCGGAAGAGTGGCTTGATCCCCTGTGGATATATGCCAGTGACTGGGTACGGCTTTCCGTCACGTGCCATGACCAGGTCGCCGACAGCCAGCTCCCCGATGGGGCGCCACTTTTCAGGGGTTAGAACGGGCGTAAGTACGTGATTCAACTTGCCGATCCCGCAATCCCCAAACAGCGCTGGGGTTGTCATCGCGTGGAGGAACCTCCAGCCGATGATTTGGTGGAGAAACGGGGGCTTCTTGAACTGGTAGTCGGTGGCGATGCCGACGTCGCAGGGCACCTCGGGGGGGCCTTTGGCGATCCAGCCCCTCTTTGTTTCGATCGCATAGTCGTTGAGCTGTGACAGCAGCTTGTTGACCATGTCCGAGGTGGTGTCGTGGCCCCGGTCCAGTTTGGCTTCCGGGAACATCTCTTTGATCTTGCGGAAGTTAAAGGCGGAGAATGCACACCGCACCACGGATGGTGGGCCTAGGTCGACTACTGCGGTTCCTATGGCGGAGGTAAGACGTTCGGCCTGGACCTCGTAGTGCTCCTTGTCAAGGAACACTGTGATGGTTGGTCCACGACCACGGAGTGAGGCGGCTTGTAGGTGCATTTAGCTCTTTACCGGGAACGCGTAGTCCTCGTCGAGTTGATACTTCAGGTTTTTCAGGTCGTCGGTGTTTCTGATGTAGTTGGGGCAACCGCTGCATTCGGAGTAGGTGCAGTTGCTCAGAGTATCCCTGCTCCCGGTCTCCACGTGTTTGCCGAAGCAGCTGTCGCAGAGCTTCTCGTTTTGGGCCCGTTGCATCTTGTCGGTGCAGCACAGGACTCGGTCGCACGAGTTGCAGCGGTAGGTGTTGTGGATTTTGCGGATGAGAGTCTCCTCATCGATCCGTAGTTGGCCGGAGCGGATGGCCGCTACGCCCTGGTGGTAGTCGTCCTCGTCCTTGGAGATTGAGCGTATGGCTGTACGCCCACACCAGAGAACGCCTCCACGCTGCTCTATCCGATAGGCGCGTGGGTGGTATTTCTCAGTCTCCTCGATGACGCTCCACATCGTTTCGCTTGGCCGCTCGGGGTCTTTGAAGTTGCGTGCCCACTGCATGCCGTTGATTCGGTCGCCCTTGGGATAGGGGGTGACCTTGTCGACCGGTTCGGTGAACCAGTTGCGCAGGCACGAGAGGGTCCAGCGCCACATCCCATCGGAGGCGAGCATGGGGGCCTTGTTGGCTTTGTGGGCGTAGACCTTGAACAAGATCTGTTTCATCGCGTCGATAGCACCGGTGGTTTCGTAGGCTGGCTCCTGGTATCGGTTGATGGCGCTCTTGTTGAAGATGCGGATGTTTGAGTCGGTGGCCTTGCCGATGCGGACGTTGTTGCACTGATAAGCAAAGCCGTGGTGTGGTTGGATTTCGCTGATGCCGAAGAGGTCGAGGAGCCAGTCGGAGCCGGGTTTGGTAAAGAGCCAGGCGAAGAAGGAGCTGGTAACGGTGACGAGGGAGTAGAGCTCGTTGGCTTCGATGGCCTCGCCGTTAGAGATCCACGCCTCCATGCTGGAGCAGTCTTGGCGTTTCTTGCGAACGGCTTTGAGGTTGTAGGTGGCATACTCCAGGGCGTCGATGGGGGCTCGGCACCACTTGGGGAAGTCGAACAGCTCAAGTTCTTTGAGCCATGCGGCGGTGTCTGCGGTGTTTACTTGTGATGTTTGCGCATAGTAAGACATGGTCGTTCCTCCTATGCGCCTTATGCCCAGAGGCTCGGACTGATATGCTCATTGACCAGGGGCATGTTCGCGCCCTACACTGCCGTAACACGGAGAATCATGGAGGAAACAATGGGACAGACAGACGAGCATCTACCGGTAGACATGAGGCAACGGAGTTCGGGCGGAGTGGGAGCTGGAGCTCGAGAGAATCGCCAGTCCGCGGTGGCACATGAAGCGGCGAGGGCGGCAATGCCGCGAGGGCGAGAGCCGGAGGCTGTCGAAGCCGACGCAGACGAGACTGTCGAGGCCACCGAGGCTACCAAGGCCGCGGACGTCAAGAAGTCGAAGTGTCCCCGATGCGGGGCTGTTGCCGAGAGCGAGCACAACTATTGCCACAAGTGCGGCGACGACCTTGGCCGGCGGACTCCGCAGCAGATGCTT
>QNDS01000204.1 GCA_003644925.1 Candidatus Fermentibacterota bacterium | reverse complement strand
TCGAGGGCGCCGGTCCAGTCAATGTCCAGCGTATAAACGAAGTCGTTCTGAGGGTAGACGTAAAGGTATGTACCGTCGTAGTCGATCGCTCCGTTGGCACCATCTACAACCTCGGTAAATTCAGCTGACCATAGAGGAGTAAGGTTAACACTTCCGTCTCCGTTGATTGCGAAGATGAAAAGATTGTCTGTACCTATTTCTCCATTGCAGAGGAAGAGGTAGTCGCCCCATACGGCCATTCCGTAAGAACTAGGAACTGGTGATGTAACAACAGTCCAGGTTATTGCGGATTCTGTACCGGTGTAGGAGCCCCATGCCATTTCTCCGGATCTGTCAGTGTAGAACATATCGTGTCCGATGGCTACAGGGAAAACGTTAGAGAAGCTGGCAGGACCCGCGAGAGCCTTAAGCCAACTACCCGAAGCGTCCCATACACCGATGTTGCTGAAAGTATAATCGCCGATGACAAACTGGGCTCCGGCGGTGTATTCACACCAGGCCATGTCATCACCATCAATACTGTTTGTGATTTCCCATGTATTACCTGTGGCAAAGCCTGTGCTCATGTCGAATTCGTAGGTGGTTACATCACCCCAGCTGGCTATCCAGAGGCGATCGGTAGCATTGTCCTGTATTGCCATACCATACGCACTTGATGGCAGATCAGGGTCAAAGGAACTTACAATAGTGTAAGTACCCTTCTGGAATGCGGTGGCACCGGAACCTGAACCTAAACCTGCAACGCGATCAGCGGCAGAAAGAGTAAGAGCAACGCACAGCAGCAGGAATACTACTTTTTTCATTTTTCCTCCTTGGTTTCAATGGTAAGCACCGGATAATCACTAACATTATATATTCAGATTGAGATTATTGTCAAATATCGATCGGCTGAATTACCATAGTAAAACAGTCGGAATAATTACCATTCAGACAGGCGTTACATATTGAGCCCGAACTCTACAACCTTCCACTGGCCGTCTTCCTTTACCACATCGATAACATTTGTTTCGGTTTCATCCAGGAAAGTAGTAGTTACTTCGACCCTGGCGATATCACCATCGATTGTGACTTCACCGATGCTTACGTCTCCGGAACTCATGACGGATGCCATCATCTGGGAGGAAAACACGGCTATGGCAAAGTCCTTTACGGTCATGTCGGGAATAGCTGCCGCGTCTATCTCGATACCCATGGCAGCCATCTGAGCGGATGCAGCCTGGGGGTCGAGCTTTACCATTTCCAGCTGTCCTTCCATTCCCGTAAGGGCGCTTTCGGACATATACGAAACTACCCTTTCACCGTTCCCTGCCTTCAATGCATCGAACATTCCGGTTACGGCATCGCCTGGGCCGCCGGCGCTGCTGCCGCCACCGCATGCCATTGCCAGAACCAGCAGCGAGATGAAAAATGCTGAGATCGTTTTCATGGTTTCCTTTCTGTACATATAATGGTTACAGTTTCCAGGATAATCCGGCAGAATAATATGTTCCCGCGTCATCTATATTGGAAATGAAGGGTTCAGGAAAAGCATATCCTGCCCTGCTTCTGCTCATCCATGATACTCCCAGTTCCATTTCCAGCTTCCCGAAATTTATGAAAGCTCCGGTTCCGAGGCAGGCAGCCGCGTGCTGATAATCGGAAGCCCTGTTGAAACCAATGCTGTAAGTTGACCGTACATGAGGCATCATCTCGGCCAGGTTTGCGAACACTCGTCCGGATACAGCCGGATTTTTCTCTTCTATGGATTGAATATCGAACTCCACTCCCATTGTGCTGCCGTACAGGATACTGAATTCCTTCTGGAATCCAACTGCGATCCTCGACCGGTACCTGCCTGTGGCATTGGTGCCGGATAAACCGAATGTTCCGAACTCAAATGGCATTAGAATCCCGGCATGGAGGCAGAAATCCTCTTCTTCCCATTCCATACTGGTGGTATCATCGAAAGCCAGTGGATCCACAATGTCATGTCTGCGATTCCAGGACCCTTTTCCAAATCTTATTCCACCGGATACTCCTGCGGTCAGCCAGTCATTCAGAATCACCGAAACGCCGGTGTTCGCCTCCCAGAGAGAACCGTGGGAATCGAGAACATCAATGGCGACGATCTCATAGCTGTTTACTCCAATTTCATCCGTGAGAAAAAAGATTCCATCGAATCCGAATTCCGAAACCTTTGTAATCCCTGCGCCTACGGATACGGCATCGGATATTTCTGTTCCAAAGGCAAGGGTTACAGCTCCCGTGTTGCCCGAACTGTATTCATCGAAATCCACCACACTGTTTGCATATGAACTCCACTGTACAATTGAGATTGTGGTGTTGATGAACGGGCCACCCAGCATGGACAGTTCCGCAGGATTAAGAAAAATGGATGCTGCGCCGCTCGATGGAAGTGACCAGACCCCTCCCATAGCGCTTGATTTTGTGGTTACACACAGTAAGGGTGAACCATTCCCGATACCATCATGAAAGCCCCATGCCAGCGCGACTGCTGGAAACAATAGAACAATGCAAAAAACAGTTACATATCTGCACATTCAACCCCCCCTTAATTATCAGAGAATAACTATTTTAAAATATTACTCAAACAAACCGTCAAGTAAACTTTCATCAGCAATTTCCGGTACAGTTACCTTCATATCCGGTTCGGCTTCCATCGCCTTCTTCACCGCGTAGATTGCTCCGGGATTTCGCGCCCAGGATCGTCTGGCCAGTCCGTTGGATACATCCCAGCTCAGCATGGAGGATGCCCGCTGCGCAGCTTCGGGCGAACCGTCAAGAAGGAGGCCGAATCCCCCGTTGATAACTTCACCCCAGCCAACTCCTCCTCCGTTATGCAGGGAAACCCAGGTTGCGCCTCTGAATGAATCACCGATGACATTCTGAACAGCCATATCCGCTGTGAACATGCTTCCGTCCGTTATATTTGCGGTTTCACGGTAGGGGGAATCCGTTCCTGAAACATCGTGGTGATCCCGGCCGAGCACAATCGGCGCTGAAATCTCACCGCATGCAATCGCATCGTTGAAAGCACTGGCGATATTAATTCTCCCCTGCCTGTCAGCGTACAGTATCCTTGCCTCGGAGCCCACCACCATTCTGTTTTCTTCAGCCTGCTTTATCCAGAGTATGTTGTCCAGCATCTGGCGTTTTATCTCAGGTTCGGCTTCCTCCGCCATTTTTTCGAGCACACCGGCGGCGATCCTGTCAGTTTTTCTGAGGTCTTCGTGATCTCCGGAAGTGCAGACCCATCTGAAGGGACCGAATCCGTAATCGAAGCAGATAGGTCCCATGATGTCTTCTACGTAAGAGGGGTAGGCGAATGTACCATCCGTACGGAGAATCCCCTGCGCGCCTGCCCTGGATGCTTCAAGCAGAAAGGCGTTGCCGTAATCCCAGAAGAACATTCCGGCAGCGCTCAGGGTGTTTATCGCACTGACCTGCCTTCGAAGGGATTCCTGTACTGCTTTTTTAAATTCTTCCGGGTCTTCAACCATCATCCTGTTGGATTCCGCGAGGGAGAGACCGGCCGGATAATAACCGCCAAGGTACGGGTTATGAAGCGAGGTCTGATCGCTTCCCAGGTCAACGTGGATGTTTTCAGCTGCAAGCTTTTCCCAGAGATCGACGATATTTCCCGTATAGCCGAGGGAAAGAGCTTCACCTGCCCTGCGCGCCTTCTCAATCCTGAGAAGAACCCTGTCAAGATCGTTCTCAATCTCCTGAAGCCACCCTTGTTCGTGCCTTGTTCTTATCGCTATAGGATTGATCTCGGCGATTACGCATACAGCACCAGCTATGACTGAAGCCTTCGCCTGAGCCCCGCTCATGCCTCCGAGTCCTGAGGTTACGAACAGTTTGCCCGAAAGGTCCGCCTCCGGAGGTAATCCAAGATATTTTCTTCCGGCGTTCAGAAGTGTGATGGTGGTACCGTGGACGATCCCCTGGGGGCCTATGTACATGAAGCTGCCTGCGGTCATCTGTCCGTACGATGTTACGCCAAGGGCAGCCATTCTATCGTAGTCTTCTCGCGAACTGTAGTTTGGTATAACCATGCCATTCGTCAGAACCAGCCTTGGTGCATCGGGATGTGACGGGAAGAGGCCGAGGGGGTGTCCCGAGTAGAGAACAAGGGTCTGGTACTCCGTCATCTCGGAGAGGTATTTCATTGTAATGAGGTACTGCGCCCAGTTCTGAAATACCGTTCCGTTGCCTCCATAAGTTATGAGCTCCTGCGGATGCTGGGCAACCGCTGAATCGAGGTTATTCTGGATCATCAGCATTATCGCTGCCGCTTTTTGCGTTCTTGCAGGATATTCATTTATGGGTCTTGCTTTTATTTCATACGGCGGTCTGAATCTCCGCATGTATATCCTGCCGTCATTTGCAAGCTCAGCCGCGAACTCCGAAGCAAGTTCGGCATGCCATTTCGCGGGGAAATATCGAAGCGCATTCTTCACAGCAAGTTTCTTTTCCTCGGTATTCAGCACATCCGGCCTGGCCGGCGCATGACTTACTCCCGGAAGGTCAGGGGGCAAAGGAGGGATTGAATCGGGGATACCCTCTGAAAGATGTTTTACCATAGCGTCTGACATGAAAACCTCCACTGTATATATTCATAATAACTGATGTAGTATGTTGAATAATAATCAACGTGTTTTCTTTTACAAGGAGAAGGTAATTATGAGAAAGGTTATACTGTTTCTATTCGTAGCGGTAACTCTTGTTTCCGCAGAGATTTATTCACTTATGAATTTTCAGCCTTCATCCGGGGCGCAGACCGAACTTTTCAGAAGTCTTGCTTTTGAAGTTGTGCAGATTCATGAAGATGGTTCAGTCGATTTTGTTGCCAACTCCCTCGAGCGCAGGACAATTCTTGAGAATGGTCTCTCCGTTACAATAAAAATTGCGGATATGCAGGCTTACTACCAGGCACGCAACGGTACGGGCCGCTCAATGGGCGGATTCTACACCTGGGACGAAGTAAGCGTCTGGATCGATTCGCTTGTGGCTGCCAACCCCACGATTACCAGCGTTCAATCCATCGGAAATACCTATCAGGACCGTCCTCAGAGGGTAGTGAAAATTTCCGTGAACAACAGTTTCAACGACGATGACCCAGCCATGGCCAATGCCTGGTACGATGGTCTTATCCATGCCCGCGAGGGTGCTGCCATGAGGAACGTCCGCTACTGGATGATGTGGCTCTGCTCGAACTACGAGCGTAATGGTTACAACGGATACCAGGCTACATGGCTACTCGAAAACAGAGAAATATGGTGTCTTCCTGTGAACAATGTTGACGGCTGGGTGTACAATGAGAGTACCTCACCCGGCGGCGGCGGAATGCACAGGAAGAACATGAACTGGACCGCTGGCGGTGATGGTATCGATCTGAACAGGAACTGGTCGGTTGACTGGGGCGGTGCTGGCTCCAGTGGTGATCCCGGTTCTCAGACATACAGAGGGACAGGCCCGCTTTCAGAACCGGAAAGTTCCAACATCGATACCTTCTGGCAGAGTCATGTTCCTGCCCAGATGCATTCCACACATACATACAGCAACGCTCTTATCTATCCATGGGGCTGGACCAGCTCCCCGACCACACATGCAGCAGCCTACAGTACCCAGGGTGAGATGATGGTTCAGTGGGCCACCGGTGAGGAACATTATACCTCGTACTACTTTGGCCCATCTGCCGGTAACACCCGGGATCATGCTTACGGTGTTCACGGAGCCATGAGCTGGAACCACGAAACCGGAGCTAGCTTTGCAGGATTCTGGCCTTCTGCCACAGAGGTTGTTAAGCTTTCAAGAAGAAATCTCAGAAGCTACCTTGTAACTGCATGTCTTGCCGGCTGCCAGTACGATCCGCACGAGCCGGGAGTGCC
>QNDS01000203.1 GCA_003644925.1 Candidatus Fermentibacterota bacterium | reverse complement strand
CATTCATAGGCCCGGACCGCTCCTTTGATGATTTATCAACCTGCAGGGCACTTGCACGCGTTGTGGGGCCAATCAAGTCTTTTGTCCATTCAGGAAGAGGGTTAAGCTCAAGTCAGCTACTACAATGTAACGCTGTGTTGGCAACTCCAATTGACAATGATTCAGCAACCCCTCCATTACAAGTCATTGACACACGCCCCATGTTTCCCGAGGGTGGCGGTGTACCTAAAGACCCAAAAGTAGCAGAAGTTCCTCTTGACCCTCTGCCCCAACCAACTGGCACTACTGGCATCCATAGGGAGCTACCGGGGCGAATAACTGTGCCGAGGAATCCGGTGCTTGTTGATGTACCCAGAGATGGAGGCTCCAGGCTAGCCAACGGTCTAGGGCCAATAATCTCTGAACTATACCGTGTTGAGGATTGCCCCTACCCGGATCCATTAGCCAGAGTGCTCGGCTATAGAGTCGCTAACTCACCTGATGGGACGGCAGTGAAAACAGTAGAAATATTTCGTGTGATTGGCGCAGCAAGTGAACGTATATATATGTCACCAGAAGCTGGAAGTTCAGCAGCACCGGAGACAGTAAAAGATAACATTATAGATCCATCCGCTTCAGTGAATGTGAGTGCTTATGTATTGGTTGCTACCGACGTTAATGGGCGAATAAAGAGCAAGCGCCTCAATGTGAACTATGTGAGCTCAGTACCGACATTTGAGTTTACAAGAAAGGATTATGGTGAGGCGCACTCCCAAATATTTACATTTAGAATGGGTGGTCTCGCACTAAACAGAGGTATATCAGCGCAACTAGAGGTCTCGAACTCTTTTGGCCGAATGGTGCATGAAGAGAGCGTCGATTCTATATCTATTACCGGAATTTCTGAATATCCGACAGACTATTATAGTCGTGTTACAACAATAGTCTTGATCTTTCATACGAGTGCAGAGCTACTTTCAGATGGCAGTGCTGCTGTTGGTGGGAGTATCTACCCAGAGTACAAGATAACATTTAACCTTGATCTGGTTAGGCAGCCAAGATGTAGTTTTGGTCAAAGAACTATCAGTCTTGAGTACAACAGTCGAAGTGAGACAGCCACAATCCCTGCCGCCCCGGAACCTGCTGCTCCTGAGTCGACTGATTCCAACGATGGATATAGATACCGGATATCTTGTGACTGTACCTATGATCCCATGACCGGGGATGCTGACCCATCTACCTATGAAGCCCCTGACTTTGAGAATGAGACTGTCCGGATTCAAAGCTGCCTGTCAAATGACAGAGGAGTCCAGTGGCCGTGCAACAGATTGCCAAGATGGAGGGGATGGGCCTCAACCAGTTGCATAGCCAGCAGCTGGGAACAACTGGATGAAGAACCTACTTGCCACGCAGATGCAATTCCAATTCTGGATCCGGAATAGCTGGATCCATTAAATAATGAGACGCCAGGTTAATATCAACATTCAGATGCAACATTGGACATTATATACAATGAATACGCCCATCAGCAGTTCAGATCTCTTTATTCGGTTATTCTCTGGTATTTCCATGGTAATCCTGATTACGTTAATCCCCGTAACAGAGGCGTTCTCCGACTTTACTTCAAGTCGGCAATTTACAACAGGACAGTTCCTGAAGATTTATAACACAGGAGATGCATTAAACTCCGAAGGAAGAGTGGTCAGCGATAACGTACCAGTCTATGCATACTTTCGATACCGTAACTGGTCTGATGGTTTTGAGTGGGTATCAACACGAATCAATGATGGACCGGAAAGTGCACGGACATCTATGGCATCTGTGCAACACATTGGCGACACTGTTGATATGATACCGGTTAATGTAAGTGGACATTGTGGCGAAATTGAAGTTGTTCTCTGGACGGGGCGGCGCAATGCGTCACCGGTCAAGTCTGATCCGTTTCGTCTTTATGTTGATTGTGAATCACCGCGAATTACAGTTCGAGCCTATGAGACTACGGGCAGTCGCGGAGGAACACTAGTCTCACCTCGCGAGTTAACTAATGGGGAGTGCACTATTGGGAGAGCACATCGTTTTGATGTTCGGGTACAAGACAATATCGGAATTAGAGAGGTAAGCTCAAAACTCGAGGGGCCAGTACAGGGAACATCAGGAGAACGCACCCGACACTACGTAAGTACGGCACTCGAGGAAACGGGGTTACAGCAGGGAGGGAGCACTCGACGTGCCACTAGAAGCAGGGGTACAAATCGGGATGTTTTAACTGAGCGTTGGATCCGCTACGTTGCTTGGCCAAGCAATGATACGCCAGTCACGCTAACGGTTTATGTGACAGAATTATCTGGTCAAATAACAACAAAACAATTCTCTATCACCCTGGGCGGCGCATCTGCAGATAATCTGATTACCAGAATTGAGCGGCCGAGAGACCGGTCTCTGAAGTCATCTGGAGAGCGCTGGGAGATATCGGGTCGGGTCACATCCCAGGGCTGTGCCGCCACACCGGACAGAGTCACCCTTTACAATACAATACCTGGTGGCCGTGAAAGAGAGCTTGATGAAACACGGGTCGACTCTTCGGGCAGATTTTCGTTTATTATCCCCTCGCGCACTGCCCCTGTAGGGACGAATAAATTCCGTGTCAAAGCCAAGGGTAATGAGGGAAGGCTTCAAAGAGGGTTGCATGAGAATTCAGACAGCATTGAAGTGAGTATTCTGGCCATTAAACAAGACACTATAAATAAAGTGATTCAGCCACCCGCAAACTACAAGCACCTCGATCCGGATAGTGTCAGAGCTCCATTACCTGGAGCATCCGAGCCTGAAACGGATAGTGACCCTAGAACATTTGGCAGTAAATCCATCGGTAATACTAATATTTCATCCGCTGATGCTGTTACTTCCACCAGTTCAAACAGAGCGGTGGATGCGGCCGTAATGGATTCGGGGAATATCTGTACCGATCTTAAGCTAACAAATATTCGTGTTACAGATATATCGCGAGGCTCGCGTGGGTACAATTTCACTCTGCGTAGTAAAGTGAAAAATATTTCGGAAACCAACTGGAGATCTAATCCAGGGCAGCAGGGAGTGTATGTCTACAAAGGCGGTGTTGATATACATAATACCCAGTTTACTGATATACGTAGAGGTGCTGAGATAGATATAGAAGTTATCTTGCGAAACTGGAGGATCGCTCGCTCGAGCCTGCCTGATTACCTCTTCAGGATCACCTATGCAGCAGGTATCAATGATGATGGTAACAATAAAAATGATGATTGTAATACAGCCAATAATAGCAGGACGATCAGTGGCACCGATATAAAGCGGAAGATCGAAGAAAGTGGCAGATAGTACCGATGCCAAGGTAATAGTTCAGAGCTTTCTTTAGTTAGCACCATAAGGAATACGCTGTGCATGTTAATCAATCAGCTCCGCTACTGTCTCGGTCAACAAGGCAGATTGATCCGCGCTACTACCAGCTTGCCGTGCAATGCGGTCTGTTGATGTGGGGTTTGTTTGGACTGCAATTCATGATCCCGTGGCAGAATGCCACAGCGGCCTTGCTGACAGCTTTGCTGGCGCAGTGGGCATTCATGCGCTATTACGCAATTCAACCTCAGATGCTCAGTGCGTTAAATACCAGTCTATCTATTATCCTGCTACTACACGCCGGGCATTGGATCTGGATGGCGCTTGCAGCACTCATCGCCATTGCCAGCAAGTTCCTGGTCCGCTATCGCGGTCGGCATGTATTCAACCCCTCTAATATCGGAATTGTTGTACTGCTGTTGATGACGGATACCACCTGGGTAACACACGGTAAATGGGGGCAAGCGATATGGCTGGCCTTGCTGTTGGCAGGATTAGGTCTGGTATGGTTACTCGGTTGGCGGCGAATGCTCACCAGTCTGACATTCCTTGGTCTATTCTCTGGTCTGGTGGTTGCCAGGGCAGTCTGGCTTGGCGATCCATGGTCGATTCCGTTGCATCAGCTGCAGAATGGCGCATTACTGATCTTTACCTTTTTCATGCTATCCGACCCGATGACGACACCGCAATCAACAACGGGGCGCATGCTGTTTGGTGCATGGGTGGCAATACTGGGTTGGATATTACAGTTTGTCTGGTTTATTCCGAATGCCTTTTTGTATGCACTGGCATTCTCTTCACCTTTGGTTCCCCTCATGAATCTACAGTTCGCCAGCGTGCTTTTTCAATGGCCAACAAGGAGTCATACATGAAATTAATACTGAACGGACTACTGCTCGCGCTGCTTTCGGTGGTGTCCATCCAGACAGTGGCCTTTTGCGGGTTTTATGTCGCCAAGGCGGATACCGGCCTGTTTAACGAGTCATCGCAGGTGGTGTATGTGCGTGATGAAGAACGCAATGTAGTAACGATGTCGAGTGACTTCAAAGGTGATGTGAAGGACTTTGCCATGGTAGTGCCGGTACCCACTGTACTGAAACGCGAACAAATCAATGTCGCCAATCATGCAACGCTGGAGCATCTGGATGCCTATTCTGCACCACGCCTGGTGGAGTACTTTGACCGTGACCCGTGCGCGCCATCGCCTATCCACGACTTGCCCGGTGAGGTGCAGACCGCGATGCCGATTGGCATGTCTGAGAAGCAGCGTGCAATAGATCTGGGTGTCACAATTGAGGCGCAATACACTGTGGCGGAATACGACATCATACTGCTATCCGCTAATGAAAGTGGTGGGCTGGTCACCTGGCTCAAGGAGCAGGGTTACAAGTTGCCAGAAGGTGCAGAGCCAGTAGTCGGCAGTTATCTGAAACAGGATATGAAGTTCTTCGTCGCCAAGGTAAATCTGGATGAATTTGGAAAGTCCGGTTATACGCATCTGCGCCCAATCCAGATTGCCTACAATTACAAGAAGTTCATGCTGCCCATCCGCCTCGGCACGGTCAATGCTTCAGGCAAACAGGAGTTGTTCATCTATGCCCTGACACGCAAGGGCAGGGTGGAAACCACCAACTACCGCACAGTGAAACTGCCAAGCAACGTGGATGTACCGACATTCATTAAAGACAAGGATGAATTCGCCAGTTTTTATCGAGACATGTTCCGTACACAGGTAAACAAGGAGGATGGCAATGCGGTCTTCCTTGAATATGCGTGGAATATGAACTGGTGCGATCCTTGTGCGGCTGACCCGATGTCGAACAAGGAACTGCGCGAACTTGGCGCTTTCTGGATAAAGGTAGAAGGCAAAGATGATGTGCAAGCTCCTGCAGCAACAGTCAGACGGAGGGTACCCTCACAGGCGCGTGAAGTGTATCTCACTCGACTGCATGTACGTTATGACCGCGCGCACTTCCCGGAAGACTTGATGTTTCAACTCACGGGTAACAATAAAAACTACCAGGGACGCTACGTTATTCGTCATCCGTTCGAAGGAGAAGCCAGCTGTGAGGCTGGCAAGAGATATTTCAGTGAGGCGCTTCCGCAGCAGCAGAATGCTGCCGCCGAGAATCTGGCACGCCTGACTAATCGTGACATCAGCGATATTCGCAGCAAGATGAAGCTGTATCCTGCAAATAGCAAGGGTGGCAGTGGCAAGGATAATAGCGAAAAAGATGACGAGTGGTGGATTAATATGCGTGGACAGCCATCATCACAATGACCACACAGAAGAGTTGACCGGACTAGTCTGAACTTACTACAGATTCAGCGGCCTGGCAGTAGCCACCATCAAAGCAACTACTGCCAGGTCAATTCCAGGGAACAAGGACTTTATGGGCCAACCCTTGTAACAACTAGTTGGCCACGTTTGTTGTTGTAGGCGTGCACTTGATATTCCCGTCCCTGTTTAATGCTATCGATAAGCCGATTTATCTCTGCAACCTTTGTTCCATTGCCATAGAAGCTTAAACGATAGTTATCTCCT
>QNDS01000202.1 GCA_003644925.1 Candidatus Fermentibacterota bacterium | reverse complement strand
TGTGATTGAGGAAGAAGGCTTGTTCTGCCCGGTCACGCATCAGGAATGGCCGCACGGCGGTCAGATAGCTTTCTGTATAGCGCAATGCTGTCCTGCCGATCGGAACAACACGTTCTTTCCGTCCTTTGCCGTAAACCAGCGCCGTGGCATTCTTCAAGTCGATATGGGCCACATCAAGCGCAAGCAGTTCCCCTACCCGGATCCCGGATGAGTAGAGCAGTTCGAGCATGGCGCGGTCCCGGTAACCAGTCGCGGAGTCGGTCCTGACAGACCTCAACAGCTTGCGGACCTGATCATGCGTCATGACCGATGTGGGCAACAGTTTCGGTTCCTTGACGGACTCGACCGACGCGGCCAGCGCCGAAGGGATGAGGCCTTCGGCTGCCAGATAGTTCAAAAGACCGCGCACGCATTCGATCCTTTTGTTAATGCTTTTTGGTTTCAGCGGCAGACCGCGCGTGGTGCGGTGTTCCTGCAGGTGGGTGAGCCAGGCGGCCAGGTGCGCGCGCCGGAGTTGGTCAGGGCTTGTGATACGGTGAGATGCCAGCCAGTCAAGAAAGTCGATTACATTGTAACTGACAGCGCGCAGCGTGTGCGGACTCAGATTCAGGCTGCGGCCATGTTCAATGTAATCAGTTAGACGTTTTCTCATCTGCCTACCTTCGATTGCGCGTGCATCTTCTTGATGTCGGTGATTGTGAGGCGCAGGTACTGCGCCAGGTGGCACATGGTGGCGTGACCGAGCAACATCTGGATCTGCACCGGATGCGCGCCGTTCCTGAGCATGTGCGTGGCACAGGCACGCCGCAGACTGTGCGGTGTAATATTGACTGACAGCTTTGCCTCGCGTCCGTATTTCTTGAGCATGACACTGATCCCCTGGCCGCCGAACGGCTTGCCGTCGACGCTGATCCACAGGACATCGAGGGCATCGATCTCCGCGTTGCGCGCAAGCAGTACAGGCCGGGCGTCTTCGACGTACCGGCGAAGCCATTTGAAGGCTTGATCGCCCAGGGGCAGCATGCGCTCTTTACTGCCTTTACCCATAACACGCAGTGATTTCTGGAGAAAGTCCGGATCGCGCAGTGTGAGCCGCGCGAGTTCTTCGCGGCGAAGCGCGCAACAGTAGCCGATTTCCATGATCGCCCGGTCACGGATTCCGATCGGTGTCGTGACGTTCGGTTGCGAAAGTAACCGGCGCAGCTCTGCCTCGCTTGGAACCGGTATGAGTCTGCGTTCGTATTTCGGCATCTTGAGCGCGGCTGCCGGATTGTCAAAGAGCATGCCTTCGGCTTCCATCCATTTGAACAGGTTGCGGACGGCGCGCAGGAACACTTCGAGTGAAGCGTCGGTAAGGCCGCGCTCTATGAGATTGAGCCGCCAGGCTGCGAGATCGTCGCGGCTCACGTCCTGTAGACGGTCGATGGACCGGGCGGCTGAAAAAGAAGCAAACAGTGTGAGCGGATAACGCCATGTTGAGATGGTTCTCGGGCTGTACCGGCGGCGTTTAAGCGCTTTGAGGTATACTTCTATGACCGTATAGTTATGACCATTTTCAACACACATAACTCTATTCCTTCCGCGAAAACCGTGCTGTTCTTTCTTTAGTTGCTCTTTACCAGAGACTTAACCCTTTTGACAGCCACCCCAAAACCACCCTGAAACCGGGCTAAAACCGCCCCAAAACCACCCGAAAACCGGCGGCTCATGTGTCGGCGTCGGGGTCTTGGAGTCCAAGCATGAACTTGCCGCCGTCCTTGCCCCGGCCGTCGTAAAGCAGTCGGTAGCGATAGGTGTTGTTCACCCGATCGGTCTCGACGCTGACATATTCGAACTCGGCCAGTTCCTTGAGATGGATGTGAACTCGATAATTGCTCCATCCTGTGAACTCCCGTATTTCACGCCGTGTGAATGAGCGGCGAAGAGCCGCGTTCCCGGCCTCGCCTTCCTGTGGGTCGGGTTTTCCTTCGGGCTGCAACATTTTCTCAAGTTCCAGGAGAAGGTTGCGGCTGGGTTTTGACAGTTCGTCCAGGGAGTGGCCGAGGATCTCGTGAGCGAGCCGATTGGCGAGCTTCACGTCTTCGGCATCTATCTCGATGTACTCCACGCTTTGGCCATTGTTCTTGCTGGTCCGGATAGTCTTCTGCATCTGGCGCAGGAATGCCACGGCTCGGATGAGGGCCAGGTATTTGGGTTGATCACGCCTGCCCTGTAGACGATCGTCACCGTAGCTCAGTCGCTCGTGGATCGGGTTGACGATCGAGAGCGGCTTGAGGAGCCGCTGAAAGTTATGATGCCGTTTGATGGTGTTGTCGATCGCTTTATTGGTGAAAAGACCGTCCAGCCCTTCTCTGCGCCTTTGAAAGGCCATGATTGCGCGTGTCTGCTCGCGTGATTCGTCGACTGCGGTCACGATGAAGCGTGATCTGGTTTCCGGGTCGATTTCCGGATTGGTTGTGGTCATGAGGATGTCGGTCGGTCCTTCGACACGGTTGGTCATGGTGGTAATGCGGCCGGTGGCCGGGTCTTTCATGGCTGCTTCGACAACGAGCTCGCCTTGACTGATGAGGTTACGGATCGCATAAGACGCATCTTCGGCTCCGGCTCCTTCTTCGAGGGCAAGGACTTTGTGTTTTAGACTCAGACGCTCTTTGTAGAACAGGGCTTTTCCGCTGAGGCTGGTGAGTTTTACCAGATCCTCGGGAGGGACGAAGCCGCAGGCAGCGTCCTGTAGCGCTGTCTTGCCTGCGCCGGAACTCGAGAGGATTAGTACGCATAGCGGTTCGGGCATCCTGCGGCTGGTCATGGCCAGGTAACACAGGAGTTTGTTTGATTCTTCTCCGACGAGTCCGCAGGTCTCGTAGTCGGCAAGGATGGCTTTGAACAGGTCCTGCCGCTTGCCGAAGTCGGCAGCCCGGTCTTTTTCTTCAGCCGTCAGTACCGGCACGGCGGTGGAGTCGGTTTCCGCGGGCGCTCGGACAACCTCGCATCGCTTGACCAGTTTGGTGATGTCGGCTTCGATGATTTCCTGGGTCTCTTCGAATAAACGGCAGAGATCCTGTGAGAGGTTCCGCCGGGACCGTGCGCTATAGAGATCCAGGGTGTCGACGTGGAGCCGCCCGGCGTGTTCGACTCGGACGGTGACTTTGAGTTTTCGCTGGCCTTTGTCCAGTCCCATTAGCCGGTAATGCCGCGTGCCGCAGGATACGGTAAAGGCGCCGTCTGCATCGAGCATCTGAACCGATGAAGATGTCTCCCTGTCAGGATCGGAACAGGCAGGCGGAGACGGCTTCGGGCTTTCAGCGTCGACCTGCTCATGAAGGATCAGTTCGGACAGCTTTTCTTTGCTGAAGGCGACAAGGAAGCTGTTCGGATCCATGTCTTGCGGCAGACTGCGGATTACGGACGGAAGACCTCTGGATTCTGCTTTCTCCTTCAGCCGTTCCCCGGCTTTCTGTCCGGCGGGATCGCCGTCGAGCATGAGGATGAGCCGCCCGACTCCGTAGCGGAGCATGTCGGCGATGTCACCATCATGCAGGCCGTTGGTGCCCTGGATCGCGACGACGTTGGGGAAACCGGCTGCTTCGATTGAGAGGGCGTCAAGGATCGATTCTACTGCAATGATTTCCTGGTATGTCTTGAGGACGGGGGCATTCCATAGTCCGGTGGGCCGGTTCGGAAGAAATACATGACGGCGCTGGCCGTCGTGTATGTTTCGCCCGTACAGCGTGACTGGATTGCCGTCGATGTCCGTTACCGGGAATATGACGCACCCGGCGAAGTGTTCTGTGCCGGATTTCGACAGCACGCCCAGGGCTTTGAGTTCGTCGGGCGCTTTACCGGACTTGGGCAGGATCTCATGCAGGCGGCCGTTGGCGTAGCCTATACGGTGCGTGGTAAGTTGTTCGGTGTTGTCGAGTCCACGGCGCCTGAGGTACTCAAGCGCTTCCGGATTCTCAGTCAGGTTCTTCTCGTAAATCGCGGCAACTCGTTCAAGCAGTTGCGCTGCTCGGGCCGGTGGGATCTCTCGCTGAGGCACTGAGTTCGTAGAGTCTTTCTTTTCAGTCGTTCCTCGATTGATAAGACCGTTTGATGCGAGAAGCTTGTCCATGGCTTCACGGAATGTGAGGCCGTCAAGTTTCATGACCAGGTCGATGACGCTGCCTCCGGCATCACAGCCCATGCAGTGCCACAGGTTTTTGCTCGGGGTGACTACGAATGAGGGTTCTTTGTCATCGTGGAAGGGACATCTTCCGATGTAGTCGTGTGTGCCGTGTCGCTTGAGTTCGATGCCGTGCTTTGCGCACAGGTGCAGGATTGAGATATTTTTCTTTAGCTGCTCGATTTTATCTTCGTTGAGGTGTGCCATGATGTTTCTCCTTTGCAGGCGCACTCTTCCGGATCACTGAGATCTCGGAGGATGCTTCTTCGGATGGTCTCGGCCAGACTCACGCCTTCTTCAACAGCGTGTTCCCGGACTCGGCGGTATAGTTCCGGATGCATCCGCATCCGGATCAGGTGGCGGGGTGAACGCTTTTGCACTTACAGGCCTCCTTCGCTTTTTGTGGAACCGAGACCTGCTCTGTGGTAGGTTTCCTACAGCATGAGCCTCGGCTCGTGTTTGTGGCCTGTCGTTTCGTATCTGCCAAGATTGGACGGCAGGCCGCTTTTTCTGAACCCCGTCAAGTTTGAACTTCGCAAATATTCATTTCTTGACTCAGTTGCATCATATATACTACAGTGTAGATATTCATGCAAGAACTTTTCCCGAAAATCATTTCAGAACAAAACGGGGTATATACTGCCTTTGTTATGGCAGGTAGACCACCAAGCAAAGAAGCGCCGACCTTCGGACAGAACCTTGCAGCGGCAAGGCGCGCTCGCGGACTGACGCAACCGCAGCTTGCCGACATGCTGGACATGACTGTTAAGGGTATTGATTATTATGAACGCAGAGCCGCTAATCCTAACAGTGAGTTTGTTCGTAGATCTGCAAAGGTGTTAAAGGTATCTGTGGCTGAACTTATTGGAGAGGAACCTTCCCTGGAGAAGCAGCGTCCAGGCCCTGCGCCCAAACTCAAGCGGCAGATTGACCAGATACAGACTCTATCCCGTTCAAAACAAAAGTTTGTGAGTGAACTGCTGGATACAGTCTTGAAGAGCGAGGCAACTTCATGACCCAAAACAGCACAGGATATCCTCTTACATTGAGAGTATTTGTCTCAGCTAGTCTTGCAATCATAGCCCTATTTGGATGGTCAGGATGGTTGATCTATAAGTTGCTTCCTAATTGGCAGGATAGAGGAAGCTTTGGGGACATGTTTGGGGCTACAGGAACCCTCTTCTCTGGCCTTGCACTAGCTGCTGTCATCTATACCATCCTGCACCAAAGGCAAGAGTTTTCCTTACAACAGACTGAACAGAAGAAGGCGATAGAAGCGTTAACCCAACAGATATCTATCCAACAGACAACGGCCAAGCTAGCAGCACTGCCAATGATCATTACTCAAGTCGAGAAAAATGCAACAACACTGGGATGCCACTTATACCAAACTCCAGGATGGATACCTCAAGACAGTCAAGAAGGTGAAGTCAAAGACTTGCACGATGCAATGAGCCTTTTGGGCAAAGAGTTAACTCCGGAAAGAAAAGAACTGGTTGGGCGATTTGTCCACACCCTCCGCGATCTGTCAAAATATAGAAAAGAACTGGAACGCCTCTACAACAGCGTATGACGCGAGAACCTTCGCTAACTAATCCCCCTCCCCGCATTACTCCGCTATCGCTCCGAAGGTCGTTTCTCTCCAAGGATGCGCCTACGGGTTTGTTCGTTTGGCAGGCTCCCCCCTCCAGCCTGCCGTCACTCACATGAGCTGCTGAACAGAAGTAGATTTTATGCGTTCGTTTCACACGCTGTTCCCACAGCATCGCATAAAATGCACTTCTGTCCCCTCAACCGGCTCGACTCCTGC
>QNDS01000201.1 GCA_003644925.1 Candidatus Fermentibacterota bacterium | reverse complement strand
TGTCTTTAAGTAAACGGACTCGTGTTGTTGTATCATCTAAGATGTCCCAGATGGTGTGTGGTAAGTGTATTGATGTGTAGGTTATTGGCTGCATATTGATTCCTTTATCGTTGTGGGTGCCTTACTTCCCGTAACATTATAAATTAGCTATTGGTCGGAATAATATGCTAATGGCATTAAGCACGATAAAAACAGGCGTTTTCAACTTAGAACCAATAGCTAATTTATAATGTCACTTATACATTTGTATTTAGTTATTATACTGTAAAAGGCTGATTATGTCAATCTTTTTGGCTGTTTTAAGAGACTGTGTGGTTAGTTTGTTGTTCAAAAGACTGTGTGGTTAGAGTTGCAATCGCTATAATAACTACCAGTTAAACCACACAGTCTTTTGTTCCATTCCTTGGCATGAATCAATGACTTACGTCATTTTCCAGGAAAGGAAATATTGAAACACTAATATAGATAAATAAAGTTACGAACCGAGAGATTCATTATGAAAGCACCCAAGACAAGAAGCCATTACCGTAACCTAATCAAGGCTGGTGAGCTCATTACATTAATTCAAGACGATGTATTCAATACTGACCCAGACCATAAGCACATGACCCCACAGCGTGTCAACGCCATAAAACTATTATTGAATAAGGTATTACCAGACTTGAAAGCCGTAGAGCTTAGTGGTGATGCGAACAACCCAATCCAGACTAACATCGCTATCGAGTTTGTGAACACAGCCCAGATAGAGTTCATTGGACCACCCAAACCAAAAGTTATTGAATCCAAATAATGAAAGTTAACATATTGGATAGCTTTGAAGCACTGTTCAGACCAAAGCGATATAAGTGTTTCTACGGTGGTCGTGGTGGTAGCAAGAGCTATGGCTTTGCCCAAGCACTCGTGGCCATTGGAGCATCGAAACCCACTCGTATCCTCTGTACTCGTGAGTTTCAAGGCAGTATCAAAGAGTCAGTTCATCGCTTACTATGCGACACGATAGACAGGATGGGACTGGGTGGCTTCTATGATATAACACAAACAAGCATCGTAGGTAAGAACGGTACTACATTCTTATTCGAAGGCTTGAAGAACAACATTACTAAGATCAAGTCATTGGAAGGAGTTGACGTGGTGTGGTGTGAAGAAGCAGAGAACATTACGGAGTTCAGCTGGGACATACTGATACCCACCATTCGTAAAGCCGATAGTGAAATATGGATATCCTTTAACCCATACGATGAACTTGATAGTACATACGATAGATTCATTACACCGTACATTAATACATTAGCAGAAACTAACTTATACGAAGATGATAGACATTATGTTCGCAAGGTAAGCTATCACGATAACCCATACTTCCCACAAGAGCTACGCGACGAGATGGAACAGATGAAGGCGGAGAACTACAACAAGTACTTGCACATTTGGGAAGGTGAACCATCAGTAGACTTTGAAGACTCACTCATTATGCCAGAATGGTTCGACGCTGCCGTAGACGCACACAAGAAACTGAACTGGAAGGTAAGAGGGATTAAGACAATAGGCTTTGACCCAGCTGACGAAGGTAACGATAGTAAAGCCTACAGTGTCAGACACGGTCCAGTAGTAACTGATGTACAACAATGGAAGAGTGGTAACTTAGAGGATGGTGTTGAGCGTGTATTCAATGCCGCCAGAGACCAGAAGCTTACGGACATTACATACGATAGTATTGGTGTTGGAGCAGGCTGTCGTGCCATATTCGCAAAGTACACAGGCAATAGCAATATACAAGTTCAACCGTTTAATGGTGCTGAGTCACCAGACGAACCAGGACAGAGTTATAAGGATGATAGAGCCAACGGTGATGTGTTCCGTAACAAACGCGCTCAGTACTATTGGTACCTTAGGGACAGGTTTGAAGCAACATACAGAGCAGTTAAGCACGGTGACTTTATGAATCCAGAGGATATGATAAGCATCAGCTCAGACATTAAAGACATTAAACTACTAAAGGGTGAACTCACACGCATACAACGCAAGCGTGGCCGTTCTGACAATATGAGTATACAGATAGAGTCTAAACAAGATATGAAAGCCAGAGGAATGCGCTCGCCGAATATGGCAGACTCACTCGTGTACACATTTGCGTCTAAGATTAAAACAACTTGGGGAGAGTCCATAGATTATAGTAAGATGGATAGATCCTCACAGAGAATGTAAAGGACTAAATAGCATTATGAAATCTAAGAAACTAACCGATGACGACGTACTTGCTGAATGTAGATATCAATCAGCACAAGCAAGCGGCAGTGAGTTTGCCAGCGATGAACTAACTGAAGACCGTAAGGAAGCACTCAGCTATTACTTTGGCAAGCCCAGAGGAGATGAAGTGGAAGGTAGGAGTTCAATCATAAGCAAGGATGTGGCAGACACAATCGATGCTATGCTTACACAGATTATGCCAACATTCGCAACACCTGAGCTTGTACAGTTCCAAGCACATAGTGAAGAAGACGAACAGCAGGCACGAGTAGAGTCAGCGTTCTGTAACCATCAGCTTATGAGTGAGAACGGTGGATACATATTAATTGAAACATTACTTAAGGATGCGTTACTATCAAAGAATGCTATCGTTAAAGTACAAGTAGATGTAGATGTAAAGACAGAGAAAGAACAATACAAAGAATTATTCCCAGAAGAAATAGCACAAGTATTACAACCAAACAAACCAAACCAGGAAGTTGATGTTACAGTATTCGACGAAGCTACTGGTAATGTATCAATCAAACGAACAACTACAACACGCAAGTTAGATGTAACAGCAGTCGCACCAGAGAACTTCAGCATTACAAGTGAATGGAAGGACCAGTACTTAGACGATTGTACTTACTGTGTTGAACGACAGTGGCGTACCAAGTCAGAGCTTATTGAAATGGGTTATGACAAGAAGACAGTACACGAATTGCCAAGCAGTACAGCTGACACTAAGATTGACAGCATAGAACGTAACCAAATAAACGATGAACAGAACTTTTTCAATACTCAGCTCAGTATGCAGATAGTTGAAATGGAAGAGCATTACATAAGGATTGACCAAGACGGTGATGGTATCGCTGAACTACATAAGGTCGTAACAGTTGAAAACATATTACTATCAAACGAAGAAACACCGTGTGTACCTTACGCTAATGGAGTTGTATTTTTACTGGGACATAGGTTCTATGGACAGTCAATATACGATAAGTTAAAAGATGTACAGGATATGAAGACTCACTTCTTACGACAATGGGCCGATAACGCACTTATCGCAAACCACAAGAAGTATGTAACAGTAGACAATCAAGTTAATATGGAAGATTTAACTAACGGTAGACCAAATGGTATTGTTCGTGTTAAGTCACTTGACAGTATTATGGAATTGGGTACTTCAGACATTGGACCAAGCTGTCAGATGGCACTTGACTACTTTGATAAAGTACGCACAGACCGTAGTGGTTCAGCACTTGACTTACAGAGTAACCAAATGGCTATGCCAAGCAATGTAGGTGACCAAGGTGTTAACACATTAATTGCCAACTTAGAGCAAGTAACAGCACTTGCTACTCGTAACTTCAGTGAAACACTAATACACAGCTTGTATGGACTTATACATAAGTTTATGCGCTTGCACTTCACTGACCAAATCAGTGCTAAGATGGGTAGCGGTTGGGAACAGACTAACCCAAGCATGTGGGCAGAGCGAAATAGCTTAACTATCGTCATTCCACCAACACGTAGTGAGAAACTTGTACAACAAGTAGCACTTGAAAAGGCTATTATGGCAAGTCAACAGGATTTAATCAGTGGTAAGGAAGGTATTACTACTAATGAAGGACAAATTTATCAAATGAAGTTAGACTTTATGCGTCTAAGTGGTATTTCTCATCCTGAACAGTACTGTATTGACCCAGAGTCACCAGAAGCGATGCAGGTTAGACAACAGAAAGAACAGATGGAAGCTGAACAACAGCAGAAGATGGAGGAAATGCAGATGGATATGCAGAGACAACTTATCGAAGTACAGATTCAAGAGATTAAACGCAATTGGAAGAACGATACTGAACAACTTGACTTCGACTACGAAGAACTTGCTAAGAAACTTGAAATGGAGAAATATAAAGTGGATGTTGCTGCCGATATTGACGAAGCTAAGATTGTAGGCGATGCCGCAACTAAGTTATCACTTGCTTCAGTTAAAGGTACTGGCACAGGTGAGTAAAGAACATCCATCGTTTACTGATACTTTGATAAGCAAGGTAGACGAAGCGTCTACAATTACTGAGAAGCAATTGTACGAAGAATTTAAGAATAGTAAAACAGTTAATGACCGAGAGGCAGTATATGCGAAACTACAGGTACTGGACGATATAGCATATAACATAAGAGAAGCCATAAGGAGACTATAATGGATAATGTACAAGAACAAATAGCCAACTTGTTTATTGAAGAAAATGAACAGGTAAATACAATTGAAAAAGATAACGAAACAACTGAGCAAGAGACGGCACCGGTTGAAACAGAAGAAGTAACTGACGAAGCAACACCAGAGTTGGAAGAGCAAGTCGAAGAGTCATTAGGTGAGAGCCAAGAGGATGACGAAAACATTGATACGCTTAATAATTTAGCTACTGAATTGGATATTCCAATTAGTGACTTATATGAATTGAATGTAGCAATGGCAGAAGGAGAAGCACAAACGCTTGGATCACTTAAAGACTTCTATGAAGCCAATAAGAACATCGAAGAAGTACGCGAATCTTATGCGAATAAAGAAGCTGAGCTAACGAACGAAATAGCATCAGCCGCAAACGGACCAAAGGTCAGTAACGAAGTCATATCCGCGAGAGCACAAGTTATGAGTATTCAAGACCAATATAACCGAACCAATTGGGACCAGCTTAGGCAGGAAAACCCAGGCAACTATGCCGCAATGCAGGCTGACTTTAGGCAAGCATTTGATATAGCGAAGGACAATGAAGCCCGAGCCAATCAAGACGCTGAAGTACAAATAGCAGAGTCAATCAAGTACCAACAGGAAAGATTGTTTGAGGCAGTGCCAGAACTTAAAGATGAAGCCAAGCGTAAAGAGATTTCCGCAGGTGTTGAAGCATTAGCAGGAAGGTATGGATTTACCCATCAAGATATTGAAGGGATAACGGATCACAGACTTATGAAGCTATTGATTGAAGCGTCCAGAATGAGTTCAGCAAAGGAATCGGTTAAGGACAAGCAAGTGCTATCAGCACCGGTAAGTTCCAAACCAAATGCGGCAAAACAGATGCCAACTTCACGAAGTGCGGCTTTGAAACGACTTACAGCTAAAGCAAAAGCGTCTAATGATAGACGTGACCAAGTTAACGCGGTATCGGCTTTACTGAAATAAAACCAACAGGAGACTTAAATGTCAACAAGCAATTTAGATGGATATAACTTAAAATCCGCCTTAGTTAATGGCTTAATTAACGAAGATGTAATGCAGAAGATTTGGGATATCTCAAAGATTCCATTACCACTAACAGATGCTATCGGTACAGATAGTCACAAGAACGAATACTACGAATGGACTCAAGACTCATTAGCGGCACCAGCAATTGATAACAAAGTAATTGACGGCGACGACATTGATCAAGACGATACTAACCTTGGTGTTCGTGTAGGTAATCACAGTCAGACTTCTGTTAAAGAAGTTAAAGTTTCGACTCGTGCTATTGAATCAGATACTATTGGTCGTGCGAACGAACTTAGCTATCAGGTTATGATGCGCCAACAGGAACTAAAGCGTGACTTAGAGGCTTCAATGCTTTCAAACAACGCTTCTATTACTGGTACTGACGCAGTAGCTGGACAAGCAGGCGGACTTAACGCTTGGTTAGAAACTAACGTAGCAGAACCAGCAACTCCAGGTACAATTGGTGGATTCAACACTGGTACTGGTATCGTTGATGCTTATGTAGCAGGTACAGCAGAAGCACTAACTGAAACTAAGATTCGTGA